>SLTF01000054.1 GCA_007130025.1 Spirochaetales bacterium
CCAATACGGTCATCACGTTCGAAAACGGTGACCAGATGGCCCGCCTGGTTCAGCTGGTCTGCCGCGGAAAGTCCCGCCGGCCCGCTGCCGATGACCGCCACGCGCTTCCCGGTGCGTACCGCGGGGATGCGCGGCTTCATCAACCCCGAGTCGTACGCGCGATCGATGATGGTGCACTCGTTATCCTTGATGGTAACCGCCGGTTCGTTGATACCGAGAACGCACGCGTGCTCGCAGGGAGCCGGGCAGACGCGGCCGGTGTACTCGGGGAAGTTGTTGGTCTTCATGAGGCGCTTCCACGCCTCTTCCCACCTGCCGTGGTAGACCAGGTCGTTCCACTCGGGAATCAGGTTATCGACCGGGCAGCCGTAGTCCGACTGACAGAAGGGAATGCCGCAGTCCATGCAGCGAGCACCCTGCTCCTGCCGCTCCTTTTCGTCGAGGTGGTGATGAAACTCGTTAAAATCGGCGATCCGCTCGGCGGGATCGCGGTCCACCACGCCCTTGCGTGCGTATTCGAGAAATCCGGTTGGCTTACCCATGAACGACCTCCTTGTCCCGCACCTGGTGGATTTCGAGGATGCGTCGATAGGCGGGGGAGATGACGCGGACGAACTCGGCCCGTCGTTCGCTCCAGGTATCGAGCACGTGCTGCGCCACCGTGCTTCCGGTGAGCGTTGCGTGCTCACCAATGAGGCCGAGGATGGTCGCTTCGTCGTCATCCTCAACGGCGGTGAGCTCGACCATTCCGGGGTTCACCAGCTCAGCGAAGCGCCCTTCCCGGTCCCATACCCAGGCGATGCCGCCCGACATTCCCGCGGCAAAGTTACGACCCGTAGGGCCCAGAATCACCGCGCGACCTCCCGTCATGTACTCACAGCCGTGATCACCCACGCCTTCAATAACAACGTGGGCACCGGAGTTCCGCACACAGAAGCGCTCAGCGGCCATGCCGCGAAAGAATCCCTTGCCGGCAACCGCGCCGTAGAGCGCTACGTTTCCGATAATGATGTTTTCTTCCGGAACCAGGCCGGCGTCCCTGGGCGGATAGATGATGAGCTTGCCACCGGAGAGCCCCTTGCCCACGTAGTCGTTGGCGTCGCCCTCGAGTTCAAGGGTCACACCGTTGGACGCCCACGCGCCAAAGCTCTGGCCCGCCGACCCGGTGAACTTCAGATGGATGGTTTCGTCGGGAAGGCCGTCGATACCCCACCGCTTGGCGATCTGATGACTGAGCATCGTGCCGGTGGTGCGGTCGGTGTTGCGAATCGGCATCTCGAGACGTACCGGTTCACGGTTTTCAATGGCGTCATCGCACGCCTCAATCAGCTTGAGGTCCAGAATGTCTTCAATGCCGTGGTCCTGAGAAACGCAGCAGATCGCTCCCAGCGAACCTGCCGGGGCCGCTGCGGGAGTGATGACCCGGGTGAGGTCCACGCTCTGCGCCTTCCACGGCTTGGCGTCTTCATCCACTTCCAGCATATCGACCCGGCCGACCATCTCGTCGAAGGTACGAAACCCGAGCTCAGCCATCTGTTCCCGAACTTCCTCGGCCACAAACCGGAAATAGGCCATGACGTCTTCCGGCCGGCCGGCGAACTTCTTTCGCAGCCGTTCATCCTGGGTCGCCACTCCCACCGGACAGGTGTTCTTGTGGCAGACGCGCATCATGATACACCCAACCGCGATGAGCGGTCCGGTTGAGAAGCCGCATTCCTGGGCGCCGAGGAGGGCGGCAATCATGACGTCCCGGCCGGTTTTGAGCTGCCCATCGGTCTGTACCACCACCCGGCTCCGCAGGTCATTCATCACCAGTGTCTGGTGGGTCTCGGAGAGCCCGAGCTCCCAGGGAAGCCCGGCGTGCTTGATGCCGGTCAGCGGTGAGGCTCCCGTTCCCCCGTCCTGCCCGGAGATCAGAATGTGGTCGGCGTGCGCCTTGGCCACACCTGCGGCAACGGTTCCAACGCCCACCTCCGAGACCAGCTTCACGCTGATGCGGGCCCCGGGGTTTGCGTTTTTCAGATCAAAAATCAGTTGAGCGAGGTCTTCGATCGAATAGATGTCGTGATGCGGCGGCGGGCTGATGAGGCCCACGCCGGGAGTCGAGTATCGCGTTTTGGCGATGACGTCAAATACTTTGTGGCCGGGAAGCTCCCCGCCCTCGCCCGGTTTTGCACCCTGCGCCATCTTGATCTGAAGCTCATCGGCGTTGGCGAGGTACTCGATGGTCACGCCGAAGCGTCCCGAGGCGATCTGTTTGATGGCCGACCGCTTGGAATCACCGTTTGCCAGCGGCTGATAGCGCTCACGCATTTCACCACCTTCACCGGTGTTTGATTTTCCACCGAGACGGTTCATCGCGACCGCGAGGGTTTCGTGCGCCTCCTGCGAGATGGAGCCAAAGCTCATGGCGCCGGTGGCAAAACGCCGCATGATCTGCTCCGCCGGCTCCACCTGATCGAGCGGGATACGATTCCCCGGCTTGAACTTGAGCAGCCCACGGATGGTGGCCTGATCGCGGGAGCGACGATTCTGCCGGCTCGAAAAGCGCTTGAACGCGACCGGATCGTTGTACCGAACCGCCGCCTGAAGATCGGCGATGCTCTGCGGATCCCACATGTGTTTCTCGCCGTCAAAGCGCCACTGGTAGTCACCCGGATTGTAGTATTCACTGCCGATGGGTTCGTTGGGCCCCGGGTAGGCAAGCTTGTGCCGCATCTGGTCTTCCCGGGCGATGACGTCAAACCCGGCGCCTTCGATGCGGGAGGCGGTGCCCGCAAAGCAGGTGTCCACCACCTCGGAGCCAAGGCCGACAATTTCGAATATCTGGGCGCCCTTGTAACTCTCGAGGGTCGAAATGCCCATCTTACCGAAGACCTTTCGCATACCGTAGGTGAGCGCGTTGTGGTACCGTGCGACGATCTCGTCGTCGGAGAGCTCGGCATCGATGACACCGTCATGCTTCAGTTTCCACATCGCCTCGTAGGCCAGGTAGGGGTTGATTGCGTCCGCTCCGTACCCTACGAGGGTGCAGAAGTGATGCACCTCCCGGGGCTCGGCCGACTCGACCACAATCCCGATCTGCGTCCGTTTGGCGCTTCGCACGAGGTGATGGTGGACGG
>SLTF01000044.1 GCA_007130025.1 Spirochaetales bacterium
ATTCGGCGAAAACTCGCAGGGTCGCGTATTGGTCCTCGTCGACGGCCGTCGTCAGAACAGCGCCGATATGTCGGGTATCAACTGGCTCGCGGTCCCGATCGATGCGATCGAGCGTATCGAAATCGTTCGCGGAAGCGCCTCGTCGCTCTACGGCAACAACGCCCTCGGCGGCGTCATCAACATCATCACCAAGACGCCCACCCAGCCGCTCGAGATCACGACCTTTGGTTCGTTCGGCTCCTTCCTGACCAACCAGCAGCGACTCGGCGTGCAACACGCCGGGGAACGCGCCCGCCTGCGGTCCTCCGCGGAGCACTTCTTCACCGACGGCTACCGTGACCGTTCGGCGTACCGCGCACTGAATTTTTCCGTGGGCGCCGACTTCGACGCCACCGACCGCCTCACGCTTTCGCTTGGAGGCCGCTACGCGAACCTGGAGTATGAGTTGCCCGGTAGTTTGACACGGGAGGAGTTCGAGAGTGACCCCACGCAGGCGCGGCGCACCGTGTGTACTGAGTTCGACGGTGATGGGCTCTGCACAGCGTCGATCCGTGTCGCAAATGACGGCGATGAAGGCCGTGAGAACCAGTTCGCAGTTGATGGTGATGCCGTCTGGGTCGGTCCCGGAGTGCGAGCTGAACTCGCGCTGGGGTACTCGTACAAGGCGGTGGAGAGTGATACGGCCAGCTTCGGCAGCTACAACGACCGCATCACCAACACCGTGAGCGCAAGCCCTGGTGTGGTGATCGACTGGTTTCCCGCAGACGTACCGATTCGCAGTCGGGTCGGTGTGGACTACCAGTGGGCGCTACAGGACATCGCTTCGTTCAGTGGTCCGGATCGAGCAACGCAGACAAACGATGCGACTCTCGGTCAGTGGATGCTCGGGGTCTCGGCATCGAACGCGATTTCCGCGACTGAGCGTGTAGACGTAACGTTTGCACTCCGGTACGACCGCAGCGAAATCTGGGCCGACAAGGGGAGCGCCGGTCTCGACGAGCGGACGATGCATCAGGCGGTAGTGTTCGACGCCGGGGTAGTATTTCGCCCTGTGGAGTCTGCCAAGGTGTACGTGAAGGGAGGTACGCTTTTTCGCTATCCTTTCCTCGACGAACAGGCCGATGTCAACTTCGCCAACCAATTCGAGAACGACCTGAACCCCGAACGCGGTTTCACTGCGGAAGTCGGCGTCGGGCTATTTCTGGGGCGTGTACTCCAGGCTGAGGTGAGCGCGTACCTGCTGCAGATGCGAGACGAAATCGCGTACGTTGGAACCTTTGGCATTGACGGCAGGAACGCCAATATCGATGAAACCCGGCGTCTCGGCGGTGACCTGACCATCAACAGCGAGCCGATCGATCAACTCCGTGTTTCCGCCGGCTACAGCTTTGTCAACGCCGTCTTCATCTCAGGCGACGACAAGGGCAACCAGATCCCGCTTGTCCCGAACCACTCGATTGATGCGGAACTTGGAGTCCGTCCGCTTACCGGGTTGGAGTTTGGCCCTGGCATAACCTATCGCAGCAGCGCGTTCCAAGGAGGGGATACCGCCAATACCTCCGACAAGGTGGATCAGTACGTGCTGACAGATCTCTTTCTGCGCTACCAGCCCACCGGACTGCCCGGCGATCTGTCGCTGAGCGCGACGATCAAGAATGTGTTCGACGTCAGCTACGCCCCATTAGTCTTTTTTGGTAGCTACTACCCTGCGCCCGGGCGGAGCTTTCAGATTTCGGCGTCGTATCGGTTCTGAGGATAGGAAGGCGTGACGATGGGTGGGTTCCGGCGCGGCGGACAACGACGGATGCTCTGGGCTGTGGTGGTCTCGGTGGCCATTCACGCCGTTCTGATCGCCGTGTTTGTGTCGCGCGAACCGGAGCCACCTTCTGCTGCGCCACAAAGCCGGGTGCTCGCGGCAACCATCTCTTTCGGGCGTGGCGCTGTCGACGGGGACGACAGCGGACCCGTCCATCGCCGTGCGTCTGTTGGCGAACGGATGCAGGATGCGGACGCGCCGAGCACGAATCAAGCGGATATTGCGGGCAATCGTGCGGCAGCACCGAACCTCGAATCTGGTCGAGCTCCGCACGAACCGGTGGTTTCGAACACGAAGCCGGATTCTGCCGGCCGACTCGAGGCAGTCGGTGACTCAGAGACCGACACCTCCGGGTCGAGATCTGATAGTCTGGACGGTGAGTCTCCGTCCGGCGGTGGTTCCTCAACGGGACGTTCTTCCCTATCACAAAGCGGGGCAGCACTCGTGCAGCCGCCCCAACCGGTGGAACCGATCGTGCCCGAGTACCCGCGGATCGCGCGCAGGCGCGGCCTGGAGGGTGAGGTGGTGATTCGGGTTACCATTTCCCTCTCCGGTGATCCGCTGTCGGCCGAGATCGTTTTGCCGTCCGACCACCGGGTGTTGAACGATGCCGCGATCGCCGCGGTGCAGGGGGCGCGGTTTCAGCCTGGTCGTGTCGGCGATCAACCAACCGAGATGAGCATGAGTATTCGCATCGTGTTCGAACTGTCGTGAGGAGTGAGATGAAACCGGCAAATCGATACCACATCGTTCGCAGCGTCCTCATCTGTGTGTTGGTGTCGCTCTTCGCGGGGTGTGCTCCTGACGCAACGCCGGTCTCATCCCGCACCCCGCCGGCAGCGCGTTCCGTTGAGAGCGCGATCGCATCGCCGGACGACGCGCGCCCCACCCCCCAGCTCCGCCACGCCACCAACCTTCAGTTCGCCCCAATCCCGGGTGGCGTCGAGATCGTGATCCCCGAGCCCTGGGCCGGAGGCGTGCCGATTCGGTACGCGGTGCTTAGCGGTGGCAGCGATCCCGGCAGCGACGAGTACCAGGCGGTCTTCCGCGCACCACCGCGGCGGGTGGTGGTGATGGCTACGCCGGTCATCGCGCACCTTCGAGACCTGGGAGTGCTTGATGCGCTCTTTGCGGTTGACAACGGTGACTACGTCTTCGACGAGACCGTGCGTCGTCGCATTGCCGAGGGAACGGTATCCGTGGTCGGGAGCGGGGCGGAGCTCGATCTCGAGCGGGTGGTGGCGCTGCGGCCCGATCTGGTGCTGCTCTCTGCTCTTGGTCCGGACGATGCCGCGGTC
>SLTF01000374.1 GCA_007130025.1 Spirochaetales bacterium
ATGAGCGATCAGTCGTTGCTGTTCAAAGGGTACGGGTCGCGCATCACTTCGATCGTGGATCTGAAGCCGGCCGTAGATCTGCTGGAGTATGAGAAGCGTGACTTGGGCAGTGTGCTCGAGGCGGCGCTTGGAATCAGCGTCGAGAAGAAGAAGAAGTTTCAGCGCTACAACTGGACCCGTCGGCCCATTGAGCCGGATGCAATCGACTACGCTCTCTCCGACGTGCTGCATCTGTTCCGCTTGCGGGATGTGCTGTTTGGAGAGCTTGAGCGTCGGGGGCTGACCGCTGAGTACACGGCGCGCAACCGCCAGGTTCAGGAGCACAAGGTAGATGTGAACCGCGCTCCGCGGCTGCTGCGGTCCAACGAGGTGAAACGGATGCCGCGACCCGTTCGCACCCGCTTCGAACAGATCTACGACCTTCGCGATCGCCACGCCCGCGAACTCAATCTGCCGCCGGATGCCGTCATCGGGAAAGCGTCGCTCTTCTCGCTTGCGCGTGGCGAGCAGCGACCTGAGAGCCTGCGGCCTCATGCGCGGGTGCCCCGCGCCGCTCACGCCCGTCTCGTTGCCGAGCTCACCGCTCTGCTGGCAGAGTGAATGCGTCGCCGTTGCGCGGGTTTGGGCGGCGCGCTATAATACGCCCATACCAGACCTTCATCCCTTCCCAAGGAGCGCAGCGTGGAACTGCAACATCGCGAGATACCGGTTGAGTTTCTTCAGCGGTTGCCCGACGGCATCAAGATCGTCAAGCGGCACGGCAAGGAGTTCATGGTGGTGGAGCAGGTGCTCGGCCCCGGTGGAGAAAACCTCATGTCGGATGCGGTCCATATTCATGGCGAACCGTCGATCCGGCTTGGAGTGCGGATCAACGGTCAGGAAGGACTGATCTTTGTCGACGCGTTCTGGGGTGGTCACGCCAAACTCTACAGTTTTGTCCCCGACATCGCCGGTGCAGCGACGGAGGTTGACGCCTTTGTCCCCGAAACCGGAGCGTCGCTCATGGTGAACCGCGCGTGTGATGTTGAAGGCTGCGACTGCACGCGCTCCATCATGCTGACCCTGCCGGACGGCAAGAGCCGCGTGTACGTCTGTGCCCGCCTCGGCTGTCCGGGGCACGCGATTGAGATCGCTGATCTGCCCGCTGAGGTTTCGCAGAGCATCAGCAGCATCAATTTCTTTGGTGCGGGCGACCCCGAAGACGGCTGGTTCGACACGTTTTAGCCGGTCGATTGCATCGCCCGTACCGCGATTCGGTACCGGGTGTTGCCCGCGTGTATTTCCAGAAAATCGGTGTCCCGTTCCCCTGCCAGACGCGCCACAAACGCGAGGTGCTCTGCCGATCGCTGAAGGAGCGCATGCGCCTCGGTGATTCCAACCGGCGTGAACCTGATCCTGGCACCGGGGGCGCTTTGCGCGAGGCGCGGAAGGTCGCCACTGATCACGTGCGCAATCTTGGGGTACCCTCCGGTCGTCTGCCGGTCCGCAAGCATCACCACCGGCTGACCGTTTGGCGGTATCTGAACCGTTCCCTCTTCCACGCTTTCCGAGATCAGTTCTGCCTCACGAGCGCGGGCGCGCCCAACGGCAGGGCCGTCGAGGCGATAGCCCATGCGGTCTGAGTTGACCCCAACCTTCCACGATGCAGCCAGGAATCGTTCTACCTCCGCTCTTGGAAACCTCCCCACGTGCGGTCCAGGCACAACGCGGATGGGTGCTTCTCTGGGGTAGACCTCGGCGATGATCGACTCGGGTACCGCGGTCAACCGTGCCGGACCCGCGGAGGTGGCCACGGACAAAACGTCACCGGCGGCGAGCGAGCGTCCTGCAATGCCGCCAACCCCCGCCCGCAGGTAGGTGGACGCGCTGCCGAGCACCGAAGGGATCTGCCAGCCTCCGGCGATGCAGAGGTACCCGCGGCAGCCGCTGGTTGTCGCGCGTACCACCACCCGCGAACCCGCGGCTACCTCAACCGCACACCAGTCGCGGATCGGACGTGACCGCCCCGACCGGTCGATCATCTCGAGTGTGCACCGTGCCCCACAGACCGCGATGACCGCGTCCCGGACGAACTCCACCTCCAGGCCCGCAAAGGTGAACTCGATTGCGGCGCTCCCGGCGCTGTTGCCCACAAGCAGGTTCCCCGCGTGCAGCGCAAACTGGTCCATTGCCCCCGCCACCGGCATACCAAACCGCTGGTACCCGTGCCGACCTGCGTCCTGGATCGTCGAGAAGACCCCGGCACTGATGATTCGCACGGAGGTGCCCGAAGCGCGGTCAGAGCCCGCAGCCCCTTCGGCGTGCGCAGTGCGCCTGGTGTCGTCGGGAGAGGCTGATTCCTGCGGCCGAGCTCGGTCCAGTGCCGCGTCCGCATCTGATCCCGCGAGGCGTCCGTACTCGGCTTCGCTGATCGGCACAAAACGAACCCGGTCCCCCGGCGCGAGCAGAAAGGGACGCCCGGGACGGTTCGGATCAAACAGACAAACCGGCGTGCGCCCGATGAGCTGCCAGCCTCCGGGGCTTGCCACGGGATAGATGCCGGTCTGCCTGCCCGCGATCCCCACTGCGCCGGCGGGAATATGGGTACGGGGCTCCGCGCGACGGGGCGCGGCGATACGCGGGTCCAACCCTCCCAGGTAGGGGAAGCCCGGGGTGAAGCCGAGCATGTACACCAGGTAATCGGTTTTCTGATGAAGGTCGATCACCGCCTCGGGAGTTACGCGGGCGTGCCGGGCTACGGCTTCGAGGTCGGGGCCGTGTTCGCCTCCATAGCAGGTCGGAATCTCGATCAGACGCGCGTTCGCGGAGGCGTTGCCGGCGGAATGGCTGCCGCGAGTTCGCACGCCACGGATCCAGCGTCGGATCTCGGTTGGTGTCACACGAAGCGGGTCGTAGTGTATTGCGATTGCACAGTAACTCGGCACCAGCTCGATGATGCCGGAAACGACGCTGCTTTCCAGCAGCGCGACCAGACGCTGGACGCGGCGGTGGATCCGCGGGTGGATGCGCCGCCCCACGGTCACCGTGAGACAGCGGTCACCGGCTGGGCGAATGCGCATCACGACGGTTGGGTCCCGGGATCATACGCCCGAACCGTGATGCCGGCGGCGGCGAGTTCGCGGCGGATGGCGGCCACCATGGCCAGTGCGGCCTCGTTGTCGCCGTGCACGCAGATGGATTCCGCCGTAAGGTTGAGCAGTGTTCCGTCTTGCGCGACAATGCGGCCGTCGCGAATCAGCCGTGCGATCCGGGCTGCAGCCGCGTTTGCGTCGGTGAGTACCGCGCCGGGTGTGCCGCGGTCAACGAGGGTCCCATCGGGACGGTAGGCGCGGTCGGCAAACACCTCGCGGACTACCGTCAGGCCAACGCGCCGTGCGGCCTCATCCATGCAGGAGCCGCCGGATGCCACCAGCGGAAGCAGAGGGTCGTATGTGAGCACCGCCTGCGCCACCGCGTCCGCGAGCTCCGGGTCGGTTGCCGCCATGTTGTAGAGCGCTCCGTGCAGTTTTACGTGATGCAGGCGAACGCCCGCAACGCGGGCAAAGCCGTCCAGGGCGCCCATCTGGTAAACCACCATGTTCGCCACTTCGGCCGGCGCCACCTCCATCCGGCGTCGCCCGAAACCGAGCAGATCGGGAAATCCCGGGTGCGCACCCACCGCGACGCCGGCATCGCGACAGCGTAACACGGTCTCGGCCATGGTGTTGGCGTCGCCGGCGTGAAAGCCACAGGCGATGTTGGCCGAGGAGATCATGCGCAGGAGGGCCTCATCGCCCTCGATACGATAGCGGCCAAAGCCTTCGCCGATGTCCGCGTTAAGATCGACGGTTGCCCGGGTGTTGAGATTCATCTCATCGGCGCTCATCGGCTTGACTCCCTCGTGGCCGGTATCACGGCCGGTATCACCCCCGCGGCTTACCGCGCGAGCGTCTGGTTTGGGATTTCTGTGACAAACATGCACCCGGGCGCGTGGGTAACCATAATGGGAGGCCGCGAGTGCCGGGCAACCAGCTGAGGCGTGACCCCGCACGCCCAGAAGACCGGTAGCTCACCGCGCTCTATCCCAACCGCCTCGCCGTAGTCGGGCGCTGCGAGGTCGGCGATGCCGAGCGACGCGGGGTCTCCCACGTGGATGGGCGCTCCGTGCACGGACGGAAATCGCGCGCAGATCTGCACCACCTGTGGGATAAGGGATGCCGGAATCGGGCGCATGCTGACGACCATGTTTCCCGCAAACATTCCCGCGGGACGGCACTCGATGTCGGTGTTGAACATCGCCACATTCTTCCCCTCCTGCACGTGACGAAGCGGGATCCCCGCCTCAAGGAGGGCCCATTCGAAGGTGAAGGAACAGCCGAGGAGGAAGCTCACCCAGTCGCTCTTCCAGAGATCGATGATCTGGTCGCGTTCATCGGTGAGTACTCCGTCACGGAACACGCGGTATCCAGGCAGGTCGGTTCGGATATCGGCGCCCGGTGAGGATGGCGGAGCGGTTTCGCCGGGTTCGAGCACGTCGAGAAGCGGGCAGGGGCCGGGGTTTCGCAGGCAGAATATCGAAAAATCGAGCGCCTCGCGTCTTGGCAGTATCACGAGATTGGCCTGAGCGTAGCCGGAGCAGACACCCGAGGTGTGCCGGCGAAACCTGCCGCCACGAATCTCCGCCCACAGCGTGCCTGGAGACCAATTCGTCGTTGCCCGTTCCATGCGGTCCAGTCTATCCGACCTTTCGATCGCAGATCAATCGAGATTTCGGTCTTTGGGGGGTCGAACAATACTGAGAAACCCGGTATGATCGAAAACCTACACGGTACATCAAGCACGGAACTACGCATACGATGCGTGCAATCGGGAGAAAATTATGCTTGCAGAAGCGGTAACACTCACGGTGATCGGAATGACCGTTGTGTTCGCGTTCTTGATCCTGCTGGTGGTGACCATGTCCACCCTTTCTTTTCTGGTGCGCCGGTTTTCTCCGGCCGCGGAGGGACCAACTGCCGGTGGTTCATCGATGGACCTCGCAGTGGCGGTGGCTGTGGCATACGCCCGCGCGAAGACGCAACACGATTCTGAATCGGATACGGAGTAGAGACGGTGAAAAAGAAAATCGATCTGATGGTCACGGCGTTTCGAGACGGATTCCAGTCGGTCTTTGGCGCCCGTGTTGCTACGAAGGATTTCCTTCCTGCGGTTGAAGCTGCGGTGGCTGCCGGAATGACCCACCTCGAAGCCGGCGGTGGAGCGCGCTTCCAGTCGCTCTATTTTTACTGCAACGAGGACGCCTTCGCGATGATGGACGCGGTGCGCGAGGCCGCCGGACCGGATGCCAATCTCCAGACCCTTGCTCGTGGTGTCAGCGTGGTGGGCCTGGATTCGCAGCCGCGTGATATCATCAAGATGCACGCCGAGCTCTTCAAGAAGCACGGCATCACCACCATTCGCAACTTTGACGCCCTGAACGACGTCAATAACCTGATCTACAGCGGTCAGTGCATTCATGACGCCGGCCTCAAGCACGAGGTTGCCGTTACGCTCATGGCGCTGCCCCCGGGGCTCTCAGGCGCGCATACGCCCGAGTTTTACATCGACACCTTGCGCCAGATTCTGGACGCGGGGATTCCTTACGACTCCGTGGTCTTCAAGGATGCCTCGGGTACCGCGGTGCCGCGCACCATTCACAAAACCATTTCCGGCGCGCGCTCCCTGTTGGGTGACGACGCACGCATCGTGTTTCACACGCATGAGACCGGCGGTACCAGTATCGCCTGCTACCTCGCGGCCATTGAGGCCGGCGCCAATCAGGTAGACTGTTCCCTGTCGCCGGTATCCGGTGGTACCTCGCAGCCCGACGTGATTTCGCTCTGGCACGCGCTTCGGGACACCGAGTACGATCTGGGCCTCGACATCATGAAGGTTCGCGAGACCGAAGAAGTCTTCAAAGAGTGCATGTCGGAATATTATGTTCCGCCCGAGGCAACCGCCGTTGAGCCGCTGATTCCGTTCTCGCCGATGCCCGGCGGCGCGCTCACCGCCAACACGCAGATGATGCGCGACAACAAGATCCTGGACCGGTACGCCGAAGTTGCGGCTGCGATGGAAGAGGTTGTTGCCCGCGGCGGATTTGCCACCTCGGTCACCCCGGTGAGCCAGTTCTATTTCCAGCAGGCGTTCAACAACGTGATGGTTGGACCCTGGAAGAAGGTGGCAGAAGGGTACGGCAAGATGGTGCTTGGGTACTACGGCAAAACCCCGGTGAAGCCGGATCCCGAGATTGTAGAGCTTGCGCGTGAGCAGCTTGGCCTCGAGCCCACCACCGAGAACCCGCTGGAGATTGACGACCGCGATCCCAAGAAGGGTCGTGCCCCCGCCATCGCGGTGCTTGAGGAAGAGGGAATCGCCGCAACCGAAGAAAACATCTTCATCGCGGCCACCTGCAAGGAGAAGGGTGTGGCCTTCCTGAAGGGTGAGGCCAGGGAGATGATCCGGAAGAAGAAGCCCAAGAAAGCGGCGCCGGGACCGCAGACGTACGAGGTCACCGTCAACGGCAACACCTTCACCGTTCAAATCGACGGTGCACGGGCATCGGTGGACGGCCACGACGTCAGTCTGGAGGTCAAGGATCTGGGTGCCGCGGGGAGTGCATCCGGCGGAGCCGGCGCGGCCGCTTCGGGATCTGCTGGTTCGGGCGGGGCCGCCACGGGAACAACCGTAGAAGTGAAGGCCCCACTGCCGGGCACCGTACTGCGTCTGGTTGCCAAGAAGGGCGACCGGGTGAAGAGCGGCGATACGGTTATGGTGCTTGAGTCAATGAAGATGGAGACCGCCGTGCACACCCCTGCGGATGGCGTTATTGCAGACATCTTTGTCGCGGCCGGTGATCAGGTCGACGCCGACCAGAAGCTGGCAACTGTCGGCAGTTGATCCGGGTTTAACGAGCAGACGCAAGGAGTGGAATGACCATGGATATTCTTGGTGCCTTACGCGATGTCTGGTTGACCACCGGTATCGTGAATTTCACCGCGCCCCAGCTCATCATGCTGGTGATGTCGCTGATCCTGATTTACCTCGGCATCGCAAAGCAGTTTGAGCCGCTGCTGCTGGTCCCAATCGGTTTCGGAGGCCTGCTGGCCAACGTCCCCATCGCGGGTATCGCCGAGGTGACGGCGCTGACGGTTCAGGCCATCAACCCCGAGACCGGCGAGGCGGTTCAGCACGTGCTCTACGCCGCCGAAGGTTTCATTGGGTTAATCTATTCCTTCGGGATTGAAACGGGCCTCTTCCCGCTGCTGATCTTCATCGGCGTTGGCGCGTTGACGGACTTTGGCCCCTTGCTGGCCAATCCGAAAACCGCGCTGCTTGGTGCCGCCGCTCAGTTTGGCATCTTTGCCACGGTACTCGGGGCCATGGTACTCAGCACCTACGCGGGATTCGATTTCTCTCTGGCAGACGCCGCCGCAATCGGGATTATCGGCGGGGCCGATGGACCGACGGCGATCTTTCTGGCCGGACAGCTCTCACCCCACCTGCTCGGCGCAATTGCCGTGGCGGCCTATTCGTATATGGCGCTGGTGCCAATTATTCAGCCTCCCATCATGAAGCTGCTGACCAACCACGCAGAGCGATCCATCGAAATGAAGCAGCTTCGCCCGGTGAGCAAGACGGAGAGGGTGATCTTCCCCCTTGCGGTGGTAGTGCTCTGCATCCTGTTTCTGCCGACCGCGGCGCCGCTCATCGGTGCACTGATGTTTGGCAACCTGATTCGCGAAAGCGGGGTAACCGACCGTCTGGCCAAGACCGCGCAGAACGAACTCATCAATATTGTCACCATCTTCCTGGGACTCTCGGTAGGTTCGAAACTCGCAGGAGATCTCTTTCTGCGTATCGAGACCCTGGGCATTGTACTGTTGGGACTGGCAGCCTTTGCAATCGGCACCGCCTCGGGAGTGCTGCTCGCCAAGGTGATGAATGCCGTTACCCGAGAGCCCATTAATCCCCTCATCGGGGCAGCCGGTGTCTCGGCCGTTCCCATGGCTGCGCGGGTTGCAAACCGAGTGGGACTGGACGCCAACCCCAGGAATCATCTCTTGATGCACGCGATGGGGCCAAACGTTGCCGGCGTGATTGGCTCGGCCGTGGCCGCGGGGGTTCTGCTGGCCATCGTCGGTGGTTGATTGACCCTGCTGACCACTCACCGCAATCACCGCGCGAATTGTTGATTCCCACGCGCGGTTGCGGTATTTTTTGATCGTGACAACACAAGCACCCATTCAATCCCTTCCCCCTGATGCGCTCTTCGCGCAGCTGGGGATTGTTCCTCAGGTCTGTCCCGCGTCCAATCTGGGGAAGGCGTATAAGTCGGTGGTGCGTGTCTTCGAAGAGAGTTTCAAAGACGCCACCGTAACTACAATTCAGTTCTCCGTTCTGGTTCACATTCAGGTGTTGGATAAACCCGGTTGCTCGGACCTTGCGGCGCAGCTCGGGTCTGATCCGAGCACCGTCTCACGGATCATTGAGACGCTGGTCAGAAAGGGCCTTGTCAACAGTCGGTGCGGTGCCGACCGGCGGACCCGGGAGTATTGCCTGACCCCGGCCGGCGTTGAGGCGGTTCAGGCTGGGCTCAGGTCGTGGTCGGATGCGCATCGGCGAATCATGGAGCGAATTGGCGTTGAGCGCTGGGAGCAGCTGCTCGCCCTCCTGCAGTTTCTGAACGACTGAAGCGAACGATCAAGGCCTCCTGGTCTTGATCCATGTGTCTTCTCACCAAAGTAAAACGGACTTGACATTCAGCCGAGTTAGGGAACATATTTCGCCATGTAGTTGCAGTTACAATAAAAAGGCCGGCCTTGTGCGCTGTCCTTCCGGTTGTACTCTGCGTACGGTTGAGCCGTAAATCAGGAGGCGGATGGGATGACGCATGACATCATCGTGATTGGAGGGGGCGCCGGTGGGCTTTCGGTCGCCTCGGGGTGTGCCCAGTTGGGGATGAAGGTGGCCCTCATCGAGCGTGAGCACATGGGGGGAGACTGCCTCCATTTTGGTTGCGTTCCCAGCAAGGCGCTTCTCCACATCGCCGACCAGTTCGCGGCCGCGCGGTCGGTCGCACGCTTCAGTCGCGCGTACGCGGCGCTCCAGGGGAGCCTGCCCGCTGCAGGAGCCGCTTCCGACGTCGAGATGGCTGCGGTCAACGGACGGATCGCCGAGGTGGTCGGCGCAATTGCGCACCACGACTCGGTGGAACGGTTTACGGCGCTTGGGGTGGAGGTGTTTCTCGGGTCCGCCGAGTTTGTCTCTTCCAGCGAAGTCGTGGTAAACGACCGGCGGCTCTCGGCGCGCACCATAGTGATTGCAACCGGGAGCCGGGCCGCGGTTCCGCCGGTTCCCGGACTCGATGAGGTGGATTATCTCACCAATCGCGACGTCTTCTCGCTTCCGAAGCTTCCCCGGTCAATCGCGGTGATGGGTGCGGGACCGATCGGGGTCGAGCTCGGGCAGGCGTTTCGCCGTCTCGGAAGCGACGTCTCGCTTATTGAGATGGCTCCGCGAATCCTGCCGCGCGACGACGCCGATCTCGCCGCGGTGGTTCGCGCCCGGCTCGGTGCGGAAGGGATCAGCATGCGTACCGGGGATCGCGTCGAGCGCGTTGAGAAAGTCGCGGACGGGACTCGTCTGCATCTCTCTCCCGGAGAATCCACGCTCGATGTCGAACGGGTTCTGGTGGCTGCCGGACGTACCGTAAACAGCGACAGTTTGAACCTCGCGGCTGCGGGCCTGGAAGCGGGGCGTGGAGGAGTGATTCCGGTGGATGACCGGCTGCGGACCGCAGTTCCGCATATCTACGCCATCGGCGACGCAAACGGTGTGCTTCCGTTCACGCACGTGGCGGGTGCCGAGGCGGGAGTGATCGTTCGAAGGGTCGCGCTTCACGCGGGTGGACGAATGAGTTATCGCACCGTTCCCTGGGTGAGCTACACGGACCCCGAACTTGCAAGCGTCGGACTTTCGCAGGAAGCCGCCGAGCGAGACGGTGTGACACATCGTGTTGTCCACCAGTCGCTCTCCGGTGTCGATCGTGCTCACGCCGAAGAGGCAACCGACGGACTCGCAAAGTTCGTGCTCGACCGCAAGGATCGCGTGATTGGCGTACAGATCGCAGCGCCCGGTGCGGGTGAACTCCTTGGTCCCGCTCTATACGCGGTGACGCACCGCTGGAAGTTCTCCGCGCTTCGAGGCGCGATGGTTCCCTATCCCACGATGCTCGATCTCTACGGCAGGGCGGTGTCGGCGGAGCTTGCGCCGAAACTGTTCAATCCAAGGGTAAGGGGCATTCTGCGAACGTTTTTTCGATACCGCGGAACTGGTCCGACAGGAGGAGCACGATGAGCTCACCACAGCACGACGTCGGAACGGAACGACTTTCCGACGGCAGCTCGTCGAAGAGACGAGACCGGGGACGGATGCTCTTGGTCATCCTTGCGGCTGTGGGGCTCGTTGCCGCGGGCTGGCTTCTGGATGCGCCACGCTATCTCCGCGATGCCCTGCTCTGGGTTGACGGATTGGGAATCTGGGGACCGGTTGTCTTCGTCGCCATTTATGTCACAATTTGCGTGCTGGTGATTCCGGGGTCGATTCTGACGCTGGGTGCCGGAGCGGTGTTCGGGGTCGTTCGGGGGAGTATCTACACCTCAATCGGATCGACCCTCGGCGCCACCGTTGCGTTCCTGCTGGGGCGGTTTCTGCTGCGCGACTGGGTTGCCGGAAAGGTGAGTGCCAGCCCGAGACTCTCGGCCGTTGATGAAGCGGTGGGACGTGAGGGATGGCGGATTGTCTTTCTGTTGCGGCTTTCGCCGCTGATTCCCTTCAGCCTCTCCAACTACGTCTACGGGCTGACCAGGGTAAAAACCGGCCCTTACGTGCTCGCCTCCTGGATCGCCATGATGCCGGGAACCGTGATGTACGTCTATCTCGGGTCACTCGCTCGTCGGGTAGCCGAGCTTGGTTCCGGCGGCGACGTCACGTCACCCATGGAGTGGGCGCTCTACGTGGTGGGGCTCATTGCCACCGTGGCTGCAACCGTCCGCGTCACCGTGGTGGCGCGGCGAGCCCTTCAGTCGAAGGTGGTACTCGACGATCCGGTGTAGCGCTTCGCGCGGTCACTTGCGATTCGTGGCGCGGGCGGGGTAGAGTAGCGTTTAACCCATGAAGCCCACAGCACCGTCTCCGGATCTCTCATCGGCGCTTCCCCGGCCAAGTCGTCACCTGCACTGGAGCCACGCGGTGCGCGACGGTGTGATGGTGGGACTGCGCACGTCCGGCTGGCTCATTGCGATCATGGTTCCCACGGGATTTGTGGTGCTGGTACTGAATCTGGTGGGATTACTTGATCCGCTCGCGGCTCTGCTCGATCCCGTCATGGGCCTCGCCGGGTTGCCCGGAGAGGCGGCACTGGTGCTCGCAACGAGTGCCCTGATTACCATCTATCCGGCCATTGGAGTCATGACCACGGTTGGGCTCTCCGGAGCCCAGCTTGCGGTGATGGCGCTGATGGTGCTGATCTGCCACAACCTTTTTGTGGAGACTGCTATTCAGACCCGCGTTGGCTCACATCCGGTCCGCATCGTGCTGGTGCGGGTGATCGGGGCGTTTGTCGTCGGTGTGGTTATGGCGCGGATTCTGGGTCTGACCGTGAGCTTTGGACCGGGGCGTCCTTTCGTAATCGCGATAGGGTTCCCTCCATGGCCTACCGTACAGAGCGAGTTACTCGCCTGGGTTGTTGCGACGGGGGCGACGGTTGTGCGGGTCATCGTCGTGGTAATTGTCTTGATGGTCGGCCAGCGCCTGCTCGAGTACTGGGGAGTGCTTCGTGCGCTGGCGCGTGGATTTGGCCCGGTGGTTGCGCTTTTTGGTCTGCCGCGGGCTACCGCGTTTCTTTGGATTGTTGCCAACACCCTGGGTCTCACCTACGGCTCAGCGGTCATCATAGAAGAACGCGCGGCCGGTGC
>SLTF01000284.1 GCA_007130025.1 Spirochaetales bacterium
CGGCCGGACGGGACATGATGGATGTGGTGGATATCGACATCCTGCCGCCGCTTGCCGATCGCCTCCACGCGCTGGGCGCGCGGGTGGTGGGGATTAAGTGTGGCAAGCTGGGGTTCTTTCTTTCGACGGGGCCCGTCGAACAGATGGCGTCCCTGGGTGCCGGAGCGCCGGCCGATACAGAGGCGTGGGCGGAGCGACGCTTTTTCTGCGAGACCTTCGTACCCGACCAGATTCTCTCGACCACCGGATCGGGCGACTCGAGTATCGCCGGCTTTCTCGCCGGCCTGCTCACCGGGCGAAGCCCCGAGCAGACGCTGAAGCTTGCGTGTGCCGCCGGCGCCAATACCGCCCGCGTCTACGATACCACCAGCGGCGTGGAAACGGTTGACCAGATGGAGGCGAAGATCGCCGGCGGCTGGAGTCGCAACCGGCTCGATTACCGCGGATCAATGTGGCGCTTCGACGCCAATCGGGTGATCTGGTCCTCTTAAAGGATTGGATAGGAGGGAGACCGGGGCGCATCATGGCCGCCCCGGCGGTGTGGTGCCTCAGGCGCCGAGCAACAGCTCCACGGTGTAGAGTTCAAGCGCCTCGTAGTCACGCGCCGCAATCAGGGCGTCGCATTTGGCGCGGTCCATGGCGGCCACCTTGGCTTCCATGAGCTCCACCACGCGGATGCTGTTCGCGAGGTGGCGGTAGCACTGTTCGGCCGACTGCGTGCGCATTGCCTTCACGTCGAGACCCACGTACTCACCGTTCCGGCCAAAGCCGTGGTCCACGAGGACACAAATCTGGTTGAACGCCTGCCGCAGGTTCTCCGCTCCGAAGGCCTTGTCCTGATCGTACTTCATGCCGTTCTGGTCGTTGAGGTGAACGCCAAAGAGCTTGCCGATGGCGAGTGCAAAGGCCATCTCGTTGGCGGGGTCGAGGCCTGCCAGTACGGCGTGGGCGCTCTCCACCAGGCCGCCGACGCGCTCGGGGTCGTTGCTCGCGGTGGCCAGCGCCATCGCGTGACCCATGGTGGGCGCAAAGCTTCGGTCGATGGGCTCATTGGGCTTGGGTTCGATGAAGATGCGGATCGCTGCGTCGTAGTCCAGCACCCGGTTGATGCCCTCGAGCAGCCGCTGCACGCCGGTGACCGCGTCCTTGCTCTCGGCGCAGAGGGTGCCCTCGCGCGCGTACCAGAAGCCCAGCAGGTCGCAACCCATCTCGCGGCAGAGATCCACCGAGCGCAGGGTGCGGGTCATGGCGTACTCGCGGTGGGCGGCGTTGTTGGAGGTGAAGGCGCCGTCGACGGTTTCCGGTGACTCCCACAGTCGTGGCGCCACAAACTCGGCCTTGAGGCCGCTGTCGTCGAGCAGCTTCTTCATCGCGCGCGCTTCTGCCATGATCTGCGACGCGCTCTTGCTGTCGATCTCGGGTACGACGTCATCGTCGTGAAACTGAATCGCCGAGAATCCGATCTTCTTGAACTGCTCCAGCTTCTGCGCGAACGCGACGGTGGGACGCACCGGTCCCCCGAAAACGTCGGCTCCTTCGTGAATGTTCCAGGGCCCTACCGAAAACTTAAATTGTGACATCCTTGCTCCTCCTGCCGTACATCAATCGTTTCCCCATTCTATCGCCAGACCGCGTTCGTCCTACAGTGCCTCGAGCTGCATCTCGCCGGTGAACTCCGACAGTCGCACGTCGGCAAGCGCTTCTTCGCTGATGCCGAATTCCTGGTTCATCACCCCTTCGACCGCGCGCACCAGGCTGACCGCATCAAGCCCGTACTCCTTCACAAGGTACTCCTTGGAGGCGCCGTGGGCGTAGGTGTCGGGGATGCCCAGGCGGGTCAGCCGGGTCGAGACGCCGGTCTCGGCCATCATCTCGGCGACCTCGCTTCCCAGTCCGCCGATGGTGGTGTGGTTCTCCATGGTGATGACGCCGTAGCGGGCGGCGGCCAGTCGCTCGGCTACCGCCGGATCGTTGAACGGCTTATGGGTGGTCACGTGAATGTGGCTGATTGAGACCCCCTGCTTCTCCAGCAGGGCGGTCGCGCGCATCGCTTCTTCGGTGCAGATGCCGGCGGTGACCAGCGCGATGTCGGTTCCGCGGCTGAGGATGCGCGCCTTGCCGAACTGCATCCGTTCTGAGGCGGGGAAGAGCCGCGGGATGTCCTTGCGCACCATGCGAATGTAGACGGGACCGTCCACGGCCTGGGCAACGTCGAGGACCGACTCGACGTCGGTGGCGTCACCGGTTTCCAGCACCGTCATGTTGGGAAGGGTGCGAAGCACCCCCACGTCGTTGATCGCCTGATGGCTCACCCCGCCGGGTGTCATGATGCCGGGCAGAAACCCGAACATGCGCACGCGCTGGTTGGGGTAGGCAATCGACATCTCAATCTGGTCAAGGGCGCGGCGATACATGAAGACCGCGAAGGTGTGCACAAAGGGGGTAAAGCCGTCGCGTGCCATGCCGCCGGCAAAGCTCATCATGTTCTGCTCGGCCATTCCCAGACTGAAAAAGCGGTCGGGATAGGTCTTCTTGAAGAGGGTGATTTCGGTGGATCCGGTGAGGTCACCCGAGAAGACCACGACCTCCGGTTTATCCTTTGCCCACGCAACGAGGTTCTTCTCGTGCACCTGTGTCAATATTTCCATGCTTTACTCCTTGTAGTGCCGGCTCACATGGCGGCGAGAAACTCGCGGTACTGCGCGATCTCTTCGTCGTTCTTGAACCGCACGTAGTGCAGGTTGGGCTTGCGCTCCTCCAGCAGGGGAATGCCGCGTGCAGTGTCGGTGTAACAGAGAATCACCAGCGGCTTGCCGGTGTGCTCGGTGCGCGCGGCGGCTTCGAGCGCCTCGAGGTCGTGTCCGTCTACCGTCACCACCTCGGCACCAAACGCGGCGAAGCGGTCGGCAAGCGGTTCGATGTTCATCACGTCTTTGGTCAGGCCGTCAACCTGCTGGCCGTTCACGTCAATGTAGACGTGAACGTTGTCGAGGCGATGGTGCGACAGCGCCTGCACCGCCTCGTAGGTCTGGCCTTCTTCGCACTCGCCGTCGGACATGAAGACCCACACCTTGCCGGTTTCTCCCTTGAGCCGCCGCGCGAGCGC
>SLTF01000373.1 GCA_007130025.1 Spirochaetales bacterium
AAGTCGACTACGTGATCGCAGCCGGCTCCGCGATCGTCCCGATCGAAGTCAAGTCGGGCAAGAGCGGTACCCTCAGGTCGATGCACCGGTTCATCGAAGAGAAGCGCTCGCCTCTCGGCGTACGCCTCTACTCCGGGCAACCGCATTACGACGGGAAGATCCTCAGTTTGCCGCTGTACCTGGTATCCGCAATTCCGGCGCTCGTGAAGCGTATACTTTGAGCCGGAACAGCGACAAACCGGTCTGAGCTGTCTTATGGTCGCCGGCAACCACGTTCGGCATGCCGCCCTCGGAGTCCGGTTTCACCTCTCAGCATACCTGAATCCTGTCCTTCAGCGCTGAAAAGAAGCCGCTGTTCCAGAGGTCGAGTTCGCGTGGATCCTGGGTGAAGGGAAGAACATCGGCAGCAGCTCGGGAGAAGTCTACCTGCCGCACTCGTTCCTCATACAGGTTCAGAAGATCCTCGATTGCGAGGGGGCGATCCGCCGGCCAGTCTCCCGACTGGCGCATTCGTTCTTCGAGATGCGCCAGATGAAGCGGGATCCTTTTTCGCAGGAACCAGATCAGGTCGTACCAGTCCCGTCCTTTCACTCTGCTCTTCCACCGTCTGAAGAGAACACAGTGCATCTTGCCGGCGAACAGATCAGGAAGCGACAGCGTGCGGACCGAAAAGGGAATCGGCTCAAGAACCGGTAGTACCTCGGTGTCAAACGTCCCCGGAGGATCCGTGTCAACCTCGAGCTTGATCTTGAGCAGTTGGTTCGCCGGAACCGTGGACGCGAGGGCCGCGCCCGGTTGCACCTGGAGCAGATGATGGCGGGTATTGGCTTTGACGAATGCTGACTCGATCGGACTGTTGAGTTTGCCCGAGGAAACGATTTCAACCTCAAACCCAAAACCGGACAGCTCGGTCCGGAGTCCCGAGAAATACGGCAACAGCGAGAAATCCGGATTCCGATCAAGCAGCGAAAAATCGATGTCCTCCGAGAATCGGGGCAGGCCGTGGAGAACTCTCAGAGCGGTACCTCCGTAGAACGCCGCGCGATCGAAAAAGCCGGCACGCCACAGACCGAGCAGCACCAGGTGTTGAATGAGCTCCCGCAGGGCCCTGTCATACTCCTGAAGGCTCCGGGGATTTCGAACGTCAATGAAGTCCTGGACTACGGTTTTCATTCGAGCATCCTTTTCAGTGCGTTGCAGCACAAACGAATTCTCGGCACCGGGAACGCAGCGGCAATCTGCGACACGACAATCGTATCCAAATCTCTGAGACCGTGTTCGCTCAGGCGCAGATCATCGAGGAGGTACGATTGAACATCGCGCATGCTTCGGAGGTCGGTCGCGAAGTACAGCATGTCCATCACGGCCTTCTCGGGGCACGCTATCAGGTACGGGAACCCCAGCTGCTGTCCACGTTGGACGATACCATAGGGATAGTATCTCTCGGGCACTGAACGATAGACAAAATCACCCAACGGCGTATGGTACCGTTTCGTTTTCTTGAACGTCACGGAAGTGACCTGGATCGCTGTCTCTGGTATCAACCCGTAGACAGAGAGAGCGAATTGCAGCGAGATGTAGGAAGGCCCGTAGAGCAGATTTGCCGCGACTTCTTTCAGCGGCAGGGTGCGAAGATCTCGCCTGCCGTCAACGAAAAAGCCTCTCTTTATGCGGATAATGGCTCCGGTCCTGACCAGCTGAGCCACCTTGTCCCGAGGTCGCGAATAGTGTTTCAGTGCATCCATCAGAGCGGTGGAGTCGAAAACCACTTGGTCAGGAAGCACAAATTCTGTTTCTCTGTTTCCACTCAGTCGAGTATTCGTCGACATACTGGAATTATATCGACAATCTTTCGGCGTATCAACGCTCCAGCCGAAGCTCCGGCGGATATGGATTCTCCCGCACCTTCAGCCCTTCGCCAAATCGCCCCAATTCGCTATACCCGTACCCATGAAGCTTCACCTCTGTCGAGACATGGCTGCCACCTATTCCATCGTTGCCATGGATCCGGACTCCGGTGAGATGGGCGCGGCGGTTCAGTCGAACATCTTCGCGGTCGGGCATGCGGTGCTCTGGGCCAGGGCGGGTACCGGCACCGCGGCCATGAACCTCCGGGTGGAACTGGGAGAACAGCAGCGCGAAGCGGCCAACGATCTGCACCATCAGAGCCGGTTGTAGCGCGCATCTCGTCGTATCTGTCCTTTTTTCTTGCAAATCGATAAATAATCGAATATACTTATAATAGCCAATTAAAAATTCATCACGGGAGCACCCATGGGGCAGATCGGCGCAAGGACGATCCTTCTGGTAGAGGACGAGCCGCTGATTGCCATGGCGCAGAAGATGACGCTTCAGCGTCATGGCTACCACGTTCTGACCGCCGGTACCGGAGAGCAGGCAGTTGACCAGATCAGCAGCGGAACCGACGTGGATCTGGTGCTCATGGACATCGATCTGGGTTCCGGGATACGCGGCACCGAAGCGGCGCAGCTCATCCTGGCCGAACGTGACCTCCCAGTGGTGTTTCTTTCGTCGCACACCGAACCTGCGATCGTGGAACAGACCGAAGGCATCACCTCGTACGGCTACATCGTCAAGAACGCGGGCGAAACCGTTCTGCTTGCTTCGCTGCGCATGGCCTTCCGCCTGCACGAGACACGGCGACTGGTCAGCGATACCTTCACCCATTCAATCAACGGAATCTGCATCCACCGGACGATCCGCGATGAGAACGGGACGCTCGTCGACTGCGAATACCTTCGGGTCAACGTCGCATTCGAACACCACTCCGGCATCTTGGCCGAGTCCCTGACCGGCCGGACGATTCGCGATCTCTACCCCCGCGATGACGCGGTTGCGATAATCAGCCTGTACGCGGATATCCTGGCGGGAAAGGCCGAGAGCCGGCAGACGATCTTCTTTCCGCCCTCCCAACAGTGGTTTGACCTGAGTGTGTTTCCCACCAGGGGCGACGAGTTCGCTGTGGTGGCAAGCGACATCACCGAACGAAAAGCGGCCGAAGATCGAGCTGCCCGGAACCAGCGCGATACCGGCAACATAAACCGGATCGGGGCTCTCGCAGGGTCGACGTTGGATCTCGACG
>SLTF01000138.1 GCA_007130025.1 Spirochaetales bacterium
CACCCCCGCCTGGTCCGTAGCTGGGGAAGGGGGCGGCGGAGAACGGGGTTCCGGTTACATGGCGAGTTTGAAAACGATTGGCATCGTTGGAACCGCCGTCTACGGTGAACACCACATAGGGGCGCTGGTCGGCGTCCAAGGTAATGGCGAAAGCGCGGGCGTCGGCAGGAGTGTCGTCGTGTACAATTCTCCACACCTGGCCGCCGGTTGGGTTACGCTTCTCCACCCAGGGGTTTTGCTTTTTGCCGGTAACTTGCGAGAACTCCACGCTGTACGTATTTCCTTCTGCGTCGGTTATCGAAGTGTTCCTCGGATGGGGCGCAATCGTTCCCCCGGCCTCTTCACTTCCAAAGAACAGTTCACATCCAGACGCCAGGAATAGCGTCATGAGTGCGGCGAGCAGGATCGGGGTGCGACCGGCTCGCCGCAAATGTTCCGGTTCAATCATTTTGTATCCTCCGCAACGGAAGGTAAAACCTTATGTGTGAAAACACCAAGTTTCGTATGAAATTTTCACACCAATCGAGGGATGATTCCCCGCCGGAAGAACAGAACGCGATTGTTATACGGGAAATGCCTACGTCAACTAGACACTTCCCGTATACACACAGACCCCGGAAGTGACCCAAGCGGTCCCGGCGCCACGGACGGCGTAGTGCGGGGCGCGCCAAGGATGGCGCCGCGCCCCGCCCCGCCCCGCCTACACCGTGGCGAGGATGAGGCTCGAGTTGTGGCCGCCGAAGCCGAAGGAGTTGGAGAGCGCGAGGCGGATTGGCTTTTCGACGTGCTCGGTGGGGAGCTGGACCGGCGGCAATTGTGGGTCGGGGTTGAAGAGGTTGCGGTTGGCCGGGACGACTCCGTCGCGCATCGCGCAGATGGTGATGATTGCCTCCACACCGGCGGTCGCTCCGAGCACGTGGCCGTGGTAGGACTTGGTGGAGCTCACGTGGGTGTGGTCGGCGCTGTTCTCGATCAGCGAATAGATGCCCTGGACCTCGGCCACATCGCCCATGGGGGTGGACGTGCCGTGGGTGTTGATGTAGTCGAGGTCTGCAGCGCTGCGTTCTGCCTGCTCGAGTGCCATCTTCATCGAGAGGCGCGCACCTGCGCCCTCGGGGTCAGGTGCCACGAAGTCGTATGCGTCGCCGGACATTCCGCACGCGAGCACCTCGGCCAGGATCGGCGCGCCACGGCGCTTGGCGTGTTCGTACTCTTCGAGGATCAAAACCGCGGAGCCTTCGCTGAGAACGAACCCGTCGCGGTCCTTGTCGTATGGGCGCGACGCCGTCTCCGGAGAGTCGTTGCGGGTCGAGAGCGCGTGCATGTTGCCGAAGCCGGCGAGGGAGAGTTCGGTTACGGTGCCTTCGGCGCCGCCGGCAATCATGACGTCGGCCATGTTGGCCCGGATGATGAGCTGAGCCATCGCAACCGAGTGGTTGGCCGTGGCACAGGCGGTCTGCGGGCTCAGGTTGGGCCCGCGAATTCCGTACATCATGCTGACGATGCCCGATGCCATGTTTCCGATCGACAGTGGGACGTAGTAGGGGCTTACTCTCCGGGAACCCTTGGTGGTCAGCGCCACCGAGTTGTCATGCTGAACCGCGATTCCCCCGATTCCGCTGCCAATGGATATCCCGATACGGTCTCGGTTGGAGAGCTCCGCGAGACCTGCCTGTTCGGCGGCCTCTCTGGTCGCGGCCGCTGCGTAGAGGCAGAATGTATCAAATCGCTTCGACTTCTTTGCAAGCTCGCCTTCGAACAGCGAAGCGGTATCGAGGTCGCGCACCTCACCGGCAAATTGGGTGCTGAGGTGGGACGCGTCGAAGCGCGTGATCGGCCCGATTCCCGACCGCCCTTCCAGCACCGCCTTCCACGTTCCGGTGACGGAATTTGCCAACGGGTTTACGGTGCCCATTCCAGTGACAACAACTCGACGTGCGTGCATTATCTCCTCCGTTCAGACAGGAACGTTCCTGTAGTTGACAATCATATCGCGGGGCTCGGGCGTAATCCTTCGCAATCGTCGGTTTTTTTTGTACTATTGTCTGATCGCTGCGGAGGGCTTCAGAGTGCGATTACTGTTTTTTATCCGAACGATACCGATTGACCGGCGAACCTTCGGGGGAGAGGAGGCCAAACGGCGGAGCGCCGGCTACCCGGTCCACGAGCTGCTCTTCTGCCGTAACGGCGCCGGCAAGCTCAGCACCGATAACGGCACCACCGATGTTGCCGCGGGAAGCCTGCTGTTCAATCCGCGCGGCACCGTAGTATCTACCCAGGGCGAGGAGATCGGTGCGGTGCAGGTGCTGTTCTCTGAAGAGCTCTTCTCGCCGTCGGTGCACACGGAGAAGGAGGCGCTCTACGTGTTGGGCCTCATCAAACTGCACGCCCGCAAACAGAACCGGATCGTGCTGTCGAAGGTCGGCGCCGAACGAATGAACACCCTCCTCGACGCGATGCTCTGGGAGTTTCAGCATCGCTACCGAGGATACTCGTGGGCCATCCGGCTGAAGCTCATTGAGCTCCTTATCACCCTGATGCGGGACACCCAGTTCAAGATCTCGATCAAAGGACTGAAGCCGCTCTCCAGCAGCCGCATCCAGGACGCCATTCTCTATCTCAATACCGACTTCATGAACCCGATCAGCGTGGACGACGTGCTGAAGGCGTGCGGCCTGAGCCGCAGCCACTTCCACGCCCTCTTCAAACAGGAGACCGGCCGCACCTTCGTGGATTATCTTTCGTCTCTGCGCTGCGCGCGCGCCGCGGAGCTTCTGGTAGCCACGGACCGCACCGTACTCGACATCGCCATGGAGTGCGGCTTCCGCAACCTGAGCCACTTCTACCACGTCTTCCGCCGCGAAACCGGCACCAGCCCCCGCCGCTACCGCGAGCAGCAGATCGCGGGATAGGCGGCCCGCGCGCTGGGAAACACCGGAAAAAGCACAGGCTTTGGAACAGTCGCAGGGGTATGCAGAGTGCATGGAATTCGGGCAACTATGCGTATTGCATGGGGGTCGCCGACGAGCCACCTCGAAAGAAAATTCAATAATCAATAAATATATATATTAAAGATAATTATAGGCAGCTCGAA
>SLTF01000277.1 GCA_007130025.1 Spirochaetales bacterium
AAAAAAACGGTGCGCCTGGACGTCGGTGCGCACCGTCAAAAGACACTGTGAAGTAGCCTTTGCTTACAGTATCGGCGCTCCGGGCAAAAAGCTTGAGGCGCGGGTGAGTTCGTTGATGTGAAACGTCGCGGATTCCCGCAGCGATTCGTAGATGAGTCGGCTGGTTTCCAGCGCATCTCCCTGATCCTCTCCGCGAAGGATCCGCGACAGACTGTCCTGCACCAGAAATCCGGCGATATCGCGGTTCTCCAGCGCCCGAAGGTCACGATCGGCCTGGTCGAGACGGTGCAGCGTTCGAGGCAGGGGAGTGATGCCGCGGCGGTGCTCGTCCAGGGCGTCCAGCCCCCGTCGGCAGATCCGCTCCACGCGATGAAGTTCGGTAATCAGATCCTGAATGAGCCCCTGGAGACGCTGCGGCGTCTCCTCGTGCGGTGTTTGCGAAGCTACTGCCTGAATCGACCCAAGGGTCTCTTCTATGGCGTCTCGCCGATCCGGCAACGCCAACAGCTCGTTCAGGGGTGCAAAGGGCACACCGGTTATGGCTACGCCGCCGGGCGAGAGCGTACGGGTGTCCACCGCTGGATGGATCTGCGCCTGGTTCTCAAACCACCAGTGGTAGATGGCCATGCGCTGGTCGGTCAGCACGTGGCCTCCGCAATTATTGGGAACCGGGTAGGGGTTGGCCTGCACCAGGTAGGAGAAGGCGTGGTGCTGCGCCGGTTTCAGTCGGCGGCTCAATTCGTGCATGCGCTCTTCGAAGAAGCTGCCGTGGAAGTGGGTACGCTGATCGGGAAAGCCCAGATCGAGACCTGCGCAGAAGATGGGGGAGCATCCCATCAGCCGTGCCAGATCCCACGCCGATGTCGCCACCGAACCACCGGCACCGAGTGTTCCCTGCACCCCGGTTGCCCGTTCAAGGTAACGGCCCAGCGGGAAGAGCGATTCGGCGAAGAGCGGCCGGCTTCGCAGAAGCCGGAACACCCGCGGATGGGTGGAAGATTCAGACACCAGAACGGTATGCCCCGAGCGCACCCGGTCCAGATGCCGGGTGTTCCACCATTGGGGGTCCACCACCACCAGGAGATCGGCTTCCAAACCGTGGGCGGAGAGGGCGGCCGCTGCGGTGTCCACCGCGACGATCAGGACCGACCGGCGGATGCGCTCCAGATGCGGCAACACCAGGTCCAGGCTCGGACCCGCGGCCAGCACCAGAGCCGGAACACCGGCAAAGCGGTCGGTCAGGAGATTCACCCCGCGCGCCTGCGCGAGTATCGGGGCGTTGCGTGCCAGGTTTCGCACCCATACCCCGCCAAAGCGTTTGAGGGTGTTGCCGTTGATGTCCCGGCGGGCAAAAAAGGTCTCCTGCACGCGGTCGCACTGGGCAAAAAATTCGCTGTTCCGGTCGACGAGTGCGCGAAGACGCACCGTGCGGAGGGGACGGTTTTCGAAGTGGCGAAGGAGAACCGATAGTTGCTCGGGATTCGCCTCCGCGACAAAGTGCACCCGCGGGCTGGTCAGGAGTCTGGACAGATCTCTGGTCCGCGCGGCGGCCGCAATCAGGGGCGGTTCCGGTTCAACCACAACGGCGTGGCTGTCGGGAGAGCGCTCCAGGTGGTGCTCAACCTGATACCCCAGCCCCAGCCCGTAGAACAGAACTACGCCACCGGGAACCGCGTTGTGATCGACCAGTCGTGCCGCTTCCCCGCGGGGGTCGCGTGGGCTGTGGAGCCATCGTCCGTTGAGTCTTACGGTGGGCTCGCCGCTTGCGGCCGGCTGCACCTCCCAGCCGTCGGGAGGGTCTGCGGGCTCGAGGGCCTCACGGGGGAGATCGCTGCGTTCCGGAATGGAATTGTTGCCTTCGGGCCCGTGGTTCATTCCAGATCCAGACGAATGGTCATTCCCCGTTGCAGCGTTGTTCCGGGAGGTGGGCTCTGGCTCACCACCCATCCGCTGCCGCGGATATCAATGAGCACGTCATCGCGCTGCAGCAGCGGAAGCAGGGTACGCTTGGGAAGGCCGGAATAGTCGGGGACGGTCTCTGCCAGCTCGGGGAGGGTGGGCAGAGAGACCACAATGCGTCCGCTGTGCCGTGCGGTCTGCGTGCGTCCGGTGGGAATGTCGAGCTGTGTCACCAGAAACTCGGTTGCGTCGCGAATCAGCGGTACCGCGATCCGCGATCCGTATATGCTGTCGCCCCGTGGATGGAAGATCGCCGCGTAGAGGATGATTCGCGGGTCTTCGGTGGGGAGGATCGCAAGCGTTGATGCAATGAAGTTGGTTGTGGAGTAGCGCCCGGTTGCCGGATCAAAGACCTCGGCGGTTCCGGTCTTGGCGGAGATATTCAGCCCGTCCACGGTTATGCGCCGCGCGGTACCCATACCCTCGGTGGACGCCCGCATGTAGTCCAGCATCGTACGCGCGGTGGCCGGAGATATGACCTGCCGGACGGGCTCGCGCCCGAACTCGCGCACAACCCGCCCTTCGGGACTCACAATGCGCGAGATAACCTGCGGCCGCAACAGCACTCCGTCGTTTGCGAGCGCGGTCGACGCGGCCATGATCTGGTTGGCGGTTACGCCAATCTCCTGGCCAATCGCGATGGTCTGTCGAGAACGACCGGACCAGCGGTCGGGAGAGCGTAACAGACCGCGCTCTTCTCCGCCCAGCGTAATGCCGGTAGGCTCGCCAAAGCCAAAGAGCCGAGTCATGTGAAAGAATGAATCGGCCGGTACCCGCTCGGAGGCAAACGCCGCGCCAACGTTACTGGAAAACATGATGATGCCGCGCGCGTCAACAATGCCGTAGTTGCCAACGTCGCGTATGGTAAAACTCCCGTCGCGGCTGACGTAGCCCCCCGCGGTCTGAAAGAGATCGGTTGAGCTGAGAAGGCCCATCTCCAGGAACGAAGCAACCGAAAAGACCTTGAACACGGAGCCCGGCTCGTAGACCACGCTGATCGGCCGGTTGCGCCGCTGTTCGGCCGAGAACTGGTCAAACACGTTTGGATCAAAGTCAGGCAGGGAGACGTACCCGAGATACTCACCGGTTCGTGCGTCCATGGCCAGGAGTTGAACCGAGTCGGCGTTTTCGGCTCTGAGTACTTCGCGGGCCAGTCTTTCGAGCTCACTCTGAATAACCACATCGACGGTGAGAAACACGCGGTTTCCCGCCAACACCTCTCCGGGGCCCGCCGAAAACGTCTGGGGCAGGGGAGGCAGCAGATGGTTGTTCATGCTGTGTTCGATTCCTGCCAGCCCAGCGTTGTCGACTCCCACGTACCCCAGCAGCGTAGAGGCCAGCCGTCGCTCGGGGTAGTTTCGACCGGCATCCGGCTCCAGACGAATGCCGGGGAGACGCCCTTGAGACACCAGTGAGCGAATTTGATCGGTCTCGGTAGGGGTAACGGTTCGTTTGATGATCAGGAAGCCCGACGCGCTCCGCAGACGCTCCAACAACTCCGCGGTCGGCAGGTCCAGAATCTCGGAAAGTTGCTCCGCGGTATGCGGAATGTCGCGAATATGCGGCGTCCAGGCGGTAACGGTGAAGAGTTCGGTTTGAATTGCCAGAATACGGCCGTTGCGGTCGTAGATTGCACCGCGCTCGACCTGCGGAGGCGCCACGCGCCCAGCCACCGGAGCGGTGGATCCGTTCAGCATGACCGAGGCAAATTGAACAACCACCGCGAGCAGGAGAAGGGCAAACACTCCAAAAACGATGCGATACCGCGATCGCGTAATGTCTTTTTCTTCGGTCATTGTACCGGTCCCGGAATCGAGCTGAACCGTGGAAACAGAATCCGACCGCGTACCGACGAAAACTCAATCAGGCCGTAGGTACGGCTGTCGGTTGACGCCTCACGATTGTCTCCAACCACGAACAGTTGAGTATCGGGAATTCGGGTGATGAGCTTCAGCCGGTCTGCAACCGAACTGGGCACGTCGTACACTTCCCCTCCCACAAGGACAACGGCGTTTCCTGCCTCGACGGCGGCTCCCGGAGGGCCGACCACGCGTTTGATTGCGAGCCGACCGTCTACCGGGCTATGAAACACAATAATATCATTCTTTTGCGGTTTATCCCAGTGCAGGAGGTAGGAATTCCCCAAGGGAGCGCGCAATCCGTATGCAAGGCGATGTACCACCACCGTTCTCCCCGGTTGCAGATGGGGCATCATGGACTCACCGTCTACCCATGCAAGATCAATGACCACCGTCAGAACAACGAGGAGGAGGATTGCCGGTCCAATCAGCACTGCAGGGGAGAGATCGTCATCGGCGTGGCGTGACATAAAGCGGTAATTGTCCTTCCGTTTTCGGTCGATATCAATAACGAGATGGTGAGCAGTATACAACAACAGCATGTGGCGCGGCGACGCGAAGTGCGGTCATCGTATCGCTCCGGACGGGTTTCGCAAAACGACGGCTCCGCAATTTCGTTGGGGAAGACCTGGTCGTCTCTCCAGAACCGCAGCGTAGCGACTCCCTCGATGGTGTCGGCAGTGCCGATCGCGATTGGACACCCGGCGGGCACCCGTGTGCAGACCGTGTCCCAACAGACGGCGACGGCGGCGCGTCCTCATCGGTACCGGAGGTCCGGGTCCTCAACCCTGTCAACATCGATGTTCACGGCCGTGTCGGCGTGGCTGCGCGGATTTGTTCGCGCGGGGACGCGCGGCGTTGCGGCCACGATGCGGGTGGATCCCGCCACCCGGACCGAAGAGCTCATGCTGCTGTGCGCAACCGCGGTGGCGCTTCTGCTGTTGCGACCGGTGCTTGCGCCCGACAGCGCGGTCATGCGCCTTGCCCTGCCGGCGACCGCCATCACTCTTCCGCAGGAAACCGGGCGGGAGGCGCTGTTTTCCGCATTCCAGCCCGACCGTCATGACCGGGAGGCCGCACACGAGGGTTCTCCGGTTGACCTGAGCCGATTCCAGAGACTGGAAATCCGCGAGTACCGGCTGGCGCCGGGCGATACCCTCTCGGGTCTTGCTCAGCGCAACGGCTTACGCATCGATACGCTCGCCAGTCTCAACCAGATCAGCGACGCGCGCCGAATCCGGGTTGGCGATACCTTTCGGATTCCCAATCGTGACGGGGTGTTGCACACCGTCGCGCGGGGAGATGCGCTGAGCAGCATCGCTTCCCGATACGGCACCACGGTAAATTCGCTGCTGGATGCCAACGACCTTTCGTCCTCATCTCTGACCGTCGGTCAGACGCTTTTCGTCCCCGAAGCGCGCATGAATCGTACCGACTTGCAGCGCGTACTCGGTGAGCTCTTCATCTACCCGGTTGTCAATGGGAGGTTTACCTCCGGCTTTGGCATGCGCAACGACCCTTTCACCGGAATCCGCCGCTTCCATAACGGGATTGACCTCGCCGGACCCATTGGCATGCCCGTGCGTGCGGCGCGCGCCGGTCGGGTGGTACACGTGGAGAGCCAGATGGGTAACTACGGAAAGTTTGTGATCGTTCGCCACGACGGCGGATACCAGACGCTCTACGCCCATCTGGATAGTTTCTCAGTTCGGGTCGGGCAGAACGTGAATCAGGGACAGCAGATCGGAACCTTGGGAAACACCGGTCGCAGTACCGGGCCTCACGTGCATTTTTCGGTCATTCGCAACGGAAGCTTTGTAGACCCGATGCGATATTTGCAGTAAACTGGAGACGGTAAAACTCCAGAAAAAAATTCAGCGTATCGAACATAAACCGTCGGAAACGACCCGTCTGTGAGAAGAGGAGGATGTGTGAGAAGGACGGCGATCATTATCATTGCACTGTTCGCGCTGTTCACGTTTATCAACGCGTATACCATCGAGTCAGAAGCCGCGGGCGCGCAACCAAGCGTTCAGCGGGTTAAATAATCTCGCTCAGAACAGCAATTACCTCAGAGATATTGAGGAGTTTTTCGCAACAGGCAGCTGCCACGGTCATCGGCCGTGGCAGTATTTGTATTTCTTCCCACTCCCGCAGGGACAGGGATCGTTGCGACCGACCTTTGGCACGTTCCGCTGCACCTGTGCACCCTCGGGGCGATTGGCAACAGCGGCCGCCCTTCCTGCTGATGCCGGGGCCCCGGCGCCAATCATCTGCATGTCGGCGTGCTGTGCAACCGCACCGGCTGCTGTGCGTCGCGGCTGCGGGGCCTGCTGAAAACCGTCGGCTTTGACGGCAAAGAGTTTCTTCGCAATCGCCAGCCGGATATCGTAGATCAGCTGATCAAAAATCTGGAACCCTTCCAGCTTGTACTCCAGCAGCGGATTTTTCTGTGCGTAGCTGCGCAGATAGACCGCTTCCCGAAGCGCTTCCAGGTTCTCCAGATGGTCTTGCCATCGCCCGTCGATGTTGCGCAGATACTCAAAACGGATCGCCATGTTCAGGCGTTCTGTACCGGCAACCTCTGCCTTTTCGGCCAGGTCGGCGCGCATATCAGAGAGAATGGCACTCTTGAGTTCAGCGGGCGGGAGGGCAGCGAGTTCTTCCGCGGACGCGCTCGGGACGAAGAAGAGACGGTCCATGAGCTCATTGAGCAAGGGCTGCAATACGGAAGGATCTTTGGACGTTCCGCGGTCGCGGTCCAGTCCCGCCATCATCTCATCGAGCATGTCGGAGGCGGTGTTGAGAATTCGTTCCGTCAGGGCGGTATCAACCAGGATGGCGTCGCGCTGCTGGTAGATGAGTTTGCGCTGTTCGTTCAGCACATCGTCGTATTCCAGGAGGTGCTTGCGGATGTCAAAGTTGCGCTCTTCAACCTTGGACTGGGCGCGTTCGATACTCCTGTTAATCAGTTTGTGATTGAGCGGTTCGCCGGGTGGAAGGCCTTTGGCCATCAGGCTCTTGATGCTCGTTGACCCGCGCCCGAAGAGGCGCATCAGATCGTCGTCCATGGAGAGGAAGAAGCGGGAGACGCCGGGGTCACCCTGACGACCCGAGCGGCCGCGGAGCTGGTTGTCGATCCGACGCGACTCGTGGCGCTCGGTGCCCAGCACATAGAGGCCGCCGACCTCCTGTATGGCACGGTAGTGGTCCCGCCAGACTGCGTATTCTTTCTCGTAGGCGGCGCGGTACTCTTCCTCGGTGGCGTCGGTTCCGGCTCGCTTGCGGGCACGATACTCGGGGTTGCCGCCGAGCTTGATGTCGGTCCCGCGGCCCGCCATATTGGTGGCAATGGTGACCGAGCCGTGGGCGCCCGCCTCAGAGATAATGAGCGCTTCGCGGGCATGATTCTTGGCGTTGAGCACCTCGTGGCGCACTCCGCGTTTAAGCAACAGGTTGGACAGCAATTCAGAGCGCTCGATGGACACGGTGCCAACGAGAATCGGTTGCCCTTTGGCGTGTACCTCGGCGATCTCATCGCAGATTGCGGTGTATTTGTCGGCGTCGTTCAGGTAGATGACGTCGTCCTGGTCTTCCCGGGCCACGGGGCGGTTGGTGGGAACCACCACCACGTCAAGGCCGTAGATATTCCCGAACTCTTTTGCTTCGGTCTCCGCGGTGCCGGTCATCCCGGCAAGTTTGCCGTACATCCGGAAGAAGTTCTGAAACGTGATGGTGGCGAGGGTACGGTTGCGCTGAGCCACGCGGATTCCCTCTTTTGCCTCGATTGCCTGATGCAACCCGTCGGAGTAGCGCCGACCGTGCAGGATGCGACCGGTAAACTCGTCAACAATCTCGACCTTGCCGTCGGCTACCACGTACTCCTGGTCGCGGTGAAAGAGTCGGTGGGCCCGCAGCGCCTGGGTGGCGTGGTGGATGTACTCAAAGTTCTCATCCAGAAACAGCGAGCTCGCAATGACCTTGCGCCGTTGCAGGGCGGATTCCAGGTTGTTCAGTCCCTGGTTGGTAAAGGTCACCCGCTTGGCCTTCTCGTCGACCTGATAGTCTCCCTCGGGTTCGTCCGGATAGTCACCGGTTTCGGGGTCTTTGGCGCACTCCACGAGGTCGGGCACCACGCGGTTTACCTCGACGTATTTGCGCACGTCATCTTCGGCAACACCGGAAATGATCAGGGGGGTTCGCGCCTCGTCAATCAGGATGGAGTCGATCTCGTCAACAATGGCGTACTGGTGTCCGCGCTGGACTTTCTGGCTGGGGTCAAAGGCCATGTTGTCGCGCAGATAGTCGAAGCCGAGCTCGTTGTTGGTTGCGTAGGTGATGTCCTGCGCGTAGGCGTCCTTGCGCGCGTCGTTGTCCATCTGGGAGACAATGGCTCCAACCGTGACGCCCAGATACTCGTAGACGGGGCGCATCCAGTCGGCGTCGCGGTGGGCGAGGTAGTCATTGACGGTAACCACGTGGACGCCCTTGCCGGCGAGGCTGTTCAGGTATGCGGCGGTTACCGACGAGACCGTCTTTCCTTCGCCGGTTTTCATCTCCATGATTCGGCCCTGATGCAGCACGATTCCACCGAGCATCTGTACGTCGTAGAGCCGTTCACCGAGGGTTCGGCGGGCGGCTTCGCGCACCATTGCGTATGCGTCCGGGAGAAGCTCATCGAGCGCCGTCCCGTCGGCAATCCGTCGACGGAACTCCTGGGTCTGTTCATGAAATTGCGCGCGCGTGAGCGAAATCGCCCACGACTCGCGGGTGTTGATCTGGTGGAGGACGGGAATGAGCCCCTGGAGATCTTTCTCTCCCTTGGCGCCAAAGACCGCGTCGATAAGTTTTTGCATCACGCGGTCAATGTAGCGTGGAAGCAGACGTGGGGTCAAGATTCGGTGTTCCGGCCGCGGTGGATGGTCAACGTTGACACGGCTTCAAGGCGACGGGTAGTATGGAAGGGACCGGAAGATCGTCGGGGGCCCCATGAAATCGCGTACTGTCACTCTATCTCTCCTGCTTGCCGCCCTTGCGTCGGCGGCCGGGCTTCTCCTCGCATCGTGTGATGTGGGCCAGGTTCCCGCGCTTGATCGAGAGGAGCTGTTCCGGCTCTCCATCGGACGCGCGGAGGACCAGATCGATCTGTTTCAGCTCGATGCGTCGTCGGGGATACACAAGAACCGCCTCGTGATGCGCGACGGGATATTTTTCATCAGTAACGGGAGTGCAAACAAGATCATGGAGTTCAGCTCCTTTGGGGATCTGCTCTCCCTTCATTTTGATCCGGATGAGAACCCGCGGCCGGTTCTGCTGCAGACAACCGCGGTGGAGGGCAGAATCACCAACCGCCGCGCCCATCCGTACCACTTTTCGCGGGTTGGCGAGGTTGCCGTGACGTCGGACCGTACCCTCCTGGTGGAGGACATGCTCGGCGAGGAGCGGGCGCTGTTTGACGGCGATCTGGGCGTCAACCTGAACCGCGTCATTCTCCGCTTCAGTTCCCGCGGGCAGCTGATCGATTACCTCGGTCAGGAAGGAATTGGTGGAACACCGTTTCCCTACGTGGAGATGCTGCAGGTTACCGCCAACGACGAGATCGTGGTGGTCAGTCGGACTCTGTCGAGCCGCCTGGTGTTCTGGTTCTCACCCGGCGGGAGCCTGCGCTACACGGTTGAGATTCCGCTCGACCGCCTGCCGGTACCCCAGGATCGCACGGTTATTCCGGTACTGGAGTCCATCTTCCCGGACATGGAGCTTCCGCGCCTCTACCTCAAACTTGACTACTACGAGCAGGCGGTTGATGACGAGACCGGTTCGGGAATTGGCATTGAGAAGGCGCTCTCCCGGGTGATCTGGCTCGACCTCAGCACCGGCCGGTACGAAGGCTACGTCAATCTTCCGGTAAACGCGCAGACCGTTGGCGGCCACAGCGTGTTTGAGCGGCGACGCATCGAGTTCATGTACCAGATGGTGGGAACCGCCCCGGGACAGCACCTCTTTTTCCTCTCGCGCGAAGACAACGATCAGACGCAGCTTCTGATCATGCGAACCGACGGGCGGGTGGTTCGACGGCGAAACCTCAGTATTGAGGACAGCGAGCTGATCACCAAGAGTTTCCACGTCTCGGATACCGGTGTGCTCAGCGCCCTGCTCGGGTTTGAGGATCACGCCCGGCTGGTCTGGTGGCGCAGTGACCGGCTCATTGGAGAACAACGGCGGTGAACGGATTTGGGCGCACCCCGCTGGTAGATTCTCGCCTGATGTCGGCAGTCGATCGCGCCGCGCAGGAGAAGTACCATATCCCGGGATTGGTACTCATGGAGAACGCGGGCGCTCGAATCTGGGCCCTGCTGCGCGACGTCCTGCTTCCGGCCGGTGAGTGCACCCTGCTCTTTGTGGCCGGTCGCGGTAACAACGGGGGCGATGCGCTGGTGATGGCACGCCACTGTGCGGTCGAGGGAAGACACCGCGCGCTGGTGGTGGTGAGTGAACTCTCGCTGAAAGAGCCGGGTGCGCAGCACTGTTCTTCCTGCCGAGCCCTTGGCGTGCCCGTTCTCGACTGGTCGACGGCGCCGGATGCGGTGTCGGAGGCGTGTGCAGCGGCGGACTGGATCGTTGACGGAATCACCGGAACGGGGATATCGGGTCCGCTTGGCGGATCTCTCGCCGAGCTGGTGGCGGCAATCAACCGAAGCGGTACGCCCGTGCTTTCGGTTGATGCTCCGAGCGGCGCGGGCGACGGGGTGCAACCCGAGTGGCCGGTGGTAGACGCACGGTGTACCGCCACCGTGGGGCTACCCAAGCGGGTGCTCTACCTCCCGGCGGTGCGGCCGCACTGCGGGCGGATCCACGTCGTTCCCATTGGCTTTCCACCCGACCTGGTCCGCGAACCGGACACCAACGAAACCATAATCGACCATCGCGCTCTGGATGATCTGATTCCCGCGATTGATCACTCCACCTACAAGAACCGACGCGGCGTGGTGTCGGTGTTTGCCGGATCGGTTGGCATGGCCGGCGCCGCGGTGCTCTGCAGCACGGCGGCCGCCCGGGCTGGGGCCGGCATGGTGCGCGTCTTCTGCGATGCCGATATCCATCCACTTCTGGCCGGGCGGTTGGTCTCGATCATGGCGGTACCGCTGGAAGACCCAGAAGTTGCGAAACCCATTTCCGGTCTGGACGCAGAGCGGGTTTCGGCCGTGGTGGTTGGTCCGGGATGGGGGGTGGGCGAGGAGCGCCACGCGCTCCTGGAGGCGGCAATCGAGAGCGGAATTCCGGGAGTCCTTGATGCCGACGGTATCCGCCTGCTCACCCGGCTTCGAGAGAAGGGGGGTATTCCCCGCCTTGGGGGACGCTGGGTGCTCACGCCGCACCCCGGAGAGTTTGCCGCGCTCAGCGGCGTCGACGCACGGTCGGTCTCCTTTGATCCTGCGCCCGCGCTGCGATCGGTCTGCTCTGCGCTCGATGCGGTGGTTCTGCTCAAGGGCCACGTCACCTGGATCTGCGATCCGGCCGGACGCATCTCGGTGGTGGACGGCATGGTGGGAGAGCTCGGAACCGCCGGTTCGGGAGACGTGCTTGCCGGGATTATCGGCGGCCTGCTGGCACGCGGTATGGCTGCGCGAGGGGCGGCGGAAGCGGGGGTGCTTCTGCACGTTGAAGCCGGGCGCCGCCTGGCCGAATCGCGTGGGTTCTTTCTTGCCGAAGAGCTGCTCGAAGAGATATCGCCTGGTGCGCGGGGTAAGCGGGGTGCACGGTGAATCCACGGCCCGATGACGACGGTCGGGTAACCTTCCACTACCGGCGCGATGAACGGCTCGCGTCTCGGCGGCGGGGCTGTTCGGACTGCGATGAGTCCGGCCGACCGCGGCGAAAAAATCGCTCCCTGAGGATCATTCTGCTCGACGTTGTGCTGATTGTGATCATCTACGCCGTGATCACAACGTTTTTCCTGCCGCACGGCTGGCGGGGTTCGGTTGGCGGGTTGAACGTAGCGCTTCGGGTAGAAGCGAGCAGCGACGCAGTGCGCTACGTGCTGACCGCCACGCCTCGCTGGGGTCCATTTGCGGGCGATCTTTCCGCATCGACCATCGTTGGTGTGCAGTT
>SLTF01000249.1 GCA_007130025.1 Spirochaetales bacterium
ATCTAACTTGAGGGTACGACGATTTGTGGTATCGAACGATGATCTGAATCAATCAAGTCCGGGAAGTTCAAAAAAACGTGTCGCAAGTGTGATCCATCGGCGGCCGGTCTTCAAATGCTTGTCGCGCTGCAGCGAGCTGATAATCCTGCTGGCGGTTTCCGGTGTGGTTCCGCTCAACGATGCGAGTTCCTCCCGCGACAACGGCACCTGGAGCAGAACGCCGTCGGGCGTGTCCGTTCCCACCTTGTCCGCGAGTCGCACAAGCGTCGCGATGACCCGGGCTCGAGCGGTGGCGCCGGTCAACAGGTGAAGCCGCTCGTGCAGCAGGGTGATCCGCATCGAAGTCATCTCCAGAAGACGCACCGCGATATCGGGAAACTGCTGGAACAACGTCTTGAGCGTTCCGTCACTCACATGAAACAGACAGCAGGCGGTATGGGCGACTGCGCGATCCAGTTCGGTGAACCCGACCATCGAACCAAACACTTCCCCGGTTACCAGCAGATCCAGCACAACATCGCGGCCGTCGTAGTCGCTTCGAACCAGCTTGATCAATCCGGCGCCGACGACGAACAGACCACCGTTTGTGGCGGTGTCGATCTGCTCACCGGCTTCGAATCCGATCTCGCGAAATATCGGCACCACAGTTGAGAGCTGTTGCTCGGACAACCCGTGCAGGAACGGCAGATGTGCGATGATCTGCTGTTTCATATCGATGGTGCACTGCTCGGTGGTGATCACCACCGGTGTAAGCGGGGTGTTCCGTTTTCGTTCCTTCACGGTTTCTCCGCGGCCAGTCTGGCATTCTCGTAGATTCGCTGTACCTCCGCGTTCGGGACCACGGTGCGGATCAACCACGCCATGATGATGATGGCCGGGATGTTCAGCGCCAGTCGGGTCAGGGCAAACGGAGCACCGAGCGCCTGCATCTCGAAGAGGAACATCGGTATCTTGGTTGTGGACCACGCGCCGATCATGACCAGCACGTTGAAGAATGACGCTCCCTTGCTCATGAGCACGGCGGCCACCGGGAAGGCGCCGTAGAGTGGGCCGGCGGCGGCGGAGCCGAGCACAAAGGCGATCAGCAGACCACGAATGCCGGATCCCGGCCCCATGAACCGGGTCATTGTCGCGCGTGGCACCCAGACGTCGAGCAGACCGAGAAGCACAAAGATCGGCGGGATGATGGCGAGCATCTCCCAGGTTCCGGCAGCCGCGGTGTAGGCCGCCGTGCTGAAGACCGACGGGTTGGTGATTGCCAGGACCGCGTACACAGCCAGAACCGCGAGTACAAACAGATAGGGGCGCATCGCTTTCCTGATCATACCGGCACCACCAGCCCAATGATCACGGCTACGAACAGCGCAAAGAGATACGCGGTGACGTTTCGAACCAGCGCCGCCCGGGTTCCGAAATAGGACGCCTCGACCGGGAAGGTTACCACCCCAACCATCATCAGCGACGACACAAACGCCGCAATCTGCGTGAGGCCGGCACCGTTCTGCAGCAGGAGCGACGCGGTGGGGAAGGCGATGAACCCGGGAATCAGGGTTACCGCTCCGACCAGGGAGGCGAGAAGCACTCCCAGGAGCCCCGACTCCCGGCCGAGAAAACGGCTCAGGACTTCGGGGCGCAACACGGCGATCATGATGCCCACCAGGAGGATCACCGCGATAAACTGCGGCAGGATGCGGGCGAAGGCGATCCCCCCTTTCTTCAGTGCCATCATGGTCTTCTTTCGGTCTTTGGCCGCAGACACGGCAAGCGCCGCGGCCGCAAGCCCGTACAGTACCAGCGTACTCATGGTTCAAGCTCCTCTTCGGTTGTCGATCTATGGGAGTCAACTTCAACGCGTACCGGGCCTGCCAGCAGGTGATACAGGACCGGGACCAGAAACAGCGTGATCAGCGTGCTCGAGGTAAGCCCCCCGATGATGGTGAACGCGACCGGTTGAGTCAGCTGCCCGCCTTCACCGGAGAAGAACGCCAACGGCACCATTCCAAGTATCGTGGTGAAGGTCGTCATCAGGACCGGCCGGAATCGGCTGGTGCCCGCTTCGATACACGCCTGAAGCGTGGCGGCTCCGCGCCGGCGCAATTGATTGGTGTAGTCTACCAGCACGATGCCGTTGTTGACTACGATACCGGCCAGCATCACGAGGCCCATCAGAGAGAACATGCTGATTGATTCGCCGAGCAGGTAGTAGAACCAGAACACACCAATCAGCATCAGCGGGATCGTGAACAGGATGATGAACGGCGAACGGAAGGACTCAAACTGCGACGCCATGACCGCGAACACCAGAGCGACGGCGATCGCAAGCACCATCAGGAGCACCCGACCCGTATCGCGGATCGCGGCAAACTCACCGGCAAGGCGGATCTCGAGGTCGGGGTAGTCCGCTTCGATCAAGACGAGTGCGTCGGCGAGCGGCCGCTGGATCTCGGACGCCGCGAGGCCGGGAGCGAGACCTCCGGTCACGCGAACCGTCCTTCGCTGGTCTTCGCGATCGATGGATACCGGACCGTCCTGGCGCTCGAAGGAAGCAACCGAGCCGACCGGTATGAGCCCTCCGGTTCGGCTTGGGACCAGGATTCGCCCGAGATCCGACGGTTCGGCGAGGTCTTCGGAGCGAAGCGAAACGCGGATCGCGAACTCGTCACCGGCCACGCGGTACTGTCCGGCGGTGACGCCGCCGGCTGCAGCGCGCAGTTCACGGGTCAGATCAGCCACGACCACTCCCGCCGAACGGGCCCGCGATCGATCGACAACCGCAATCAGCTCCGGTGTCGGATCCTGCAGCGAACTGGTCGGCTCGGTAACCATCGCAAAATCGTGCTGCAGGAGGCGCACGATCCGTGCCGCAGCCCCACGGGCGTCGTCCAGATTGTGGGAGGTGATCACGATGTCCACCGGATCGGAGCCCAGTATCGACGAACCGTGGCCCTCGGAGACCGCCCCGGAGACTCCCGGGGACTGCTCGATGGTGGTGCGAATAGTGTGCTCTACGGATTCGGTGTTCACCGTGCGCCGATCCAGCGAGGGCAGGGTAACCGACACACTGCCTGTGTGCGTCTGCGACA
>SLTF01000145.1 GCA_007130025.1 Spirochaetales bacterium
ACCAACACCATGAGCGAGAGTGAAGCGAGCACTGCCGGTACGATCCCCCCAATGAAGAGCCGTCCAACCGATACGCTGGCAACCGCGCCATAGATGACCATCGGGATGCTCGGAGGCATCAGCGGTCCGACGATGCTCGATGCTGACGTCAACGCTCCGGCGAAACCGTCGTCGTACCCTTCCTCCCGCATCGCCTGAATCTCGATCTTTCCCAGACCGCCGGCGTCCGCGTGTGCGGAACCGGACATACCCGAGAAGAGCAGACTTGCCAGAATGTTCACGTGCCCGAGGCCACCGGGGATGTGCCCGACCATCGCCTTGGCGAAGCGGAATATCCGCGTGGTGATGCCCGTTGCGTTCATGAGGTTTCCGCTGAAAATAAAGAACGGAACCGCCAGAAGGGTGAACGAATTGACGCCGGCAACCATCCGCTGTGCGGCCATGGCCAGCCCACCGTTCACCAGCAGGTAGGTGATGCTGACGATCAGAACAGAAAAGGTGATCGGCACCGACAGAAGCAGGAGTACGACCCACCCGAGGAAAAACCACAGCATGCTACGTTGCCTCTCTCTTGTGTGAAATCAGTCGGTGAGTGTCGGTGACCGTGATGACGAAGAGACGCAGCGCCATCAATGAACACGAGACCGGAATCACCCCGTGGAGATACAGCAGGGGAAACGGCAGCGTTGCGCCCCGCTGTCTCGCCACGAAGGGCATTCCACGAAGCGAGACGTAGACTACCAGCACCACCGCAACCAGCATCACGACATCCACAAAGATGTTGGTGATGGCCTTCACCCTCGGAGGAAACCGGGTTACCAGGGTGTCGATTGCGATGTTGTCACGGGCGTATACCCCACGACTCGCGCCAAAGAACACCACGTAGACGAAGAGCCAGCGCGACAGCTCTTCCGTCCAGATCGGAGCGAAGGGAACGGTCCGAATGATGAACGGGGTGCGAAACACCACCTGTATCAACACGGTGAGAAACAGAAGAATGAACGCAAAGGTTGAGACGCTCTCTTCGATGATGATTGTTTTCCGGTACAGTTCTTGTATGGTCATCTCTCTGGTCCGATTGGAAGTGGTTATATACCCGAACGGAAACGGTGGTGCGAGAAACCGCGAGAAGATGAAACCGCCGGGCGTACGCCCGGCGGCAACGAGTGCACGTTACAGTCGTGCGAGGCTGGTGATCAGCCCGGGTTTCCCGAGTTCACGCTCCATCCGCTCGTACGCGGGGACCATGGCCCGCTGGAAGGGGGCGGCATCGGGACGGGTAATTGTGAGCCCCTGTCCCTCGAAGTACGCGATCAGCTCGTCGGACATCTTGTTGGTCAGGCTGATCGTCTCATCCACGAACGCCTGTGCAGCCTGAGATACCCATCCACGCTGCTGTTCGGAGAGTCCCTGCCAGCGCCGATCCGAGATCAGCAGGGTCCGATCCTGATAGACGTGATTGGTCAGGGCGATGTGCGTCTGCACCTCGTAGAACTTCATCGATTCGATGGTCGGGAGTGGGTTTTCCTGCGCGTCGACGCTTCCGGTCTGCAACGCGAGGTAGACCTCTGCGAAGGCCACAGGCGTGGGCCGTGCGCCGATCGCGTTTGCCCAGTCGATGATTCCCCGACTGTTCGGCGTGCGGATGCGCAAGCCCCGGAAGTCGTCAACGGAGTTCAGTGGACGGTTGGAAGACGTCTGACGGACACCAAAGAGACCGTGGCCAAGAACGCGGATGTTGTTCTCGGTTTGCAGCTTGGTGAGCATCTCCTGACCCCACTGGCTGTCCATGATTCGCTTCAGGTGATCAAGGCTGGTCACCACGTAGGGCAGCTCCAGCAGACCCATCTCCGGGATGATCGCCGAGATTCCCGCACCACCAATCGGCTCACTGTAGATGTCGAGCTCGTTCATGGTGATCTGAGTAACCATCTCCGCCGCGTCACCGAGCTGGCCACCGGGGAAGATGTTCGCGCGCATCTGGCCGCCTGAAACCCGTTCAAGGGTCTCGGCGAATTTCACCGAGGCAAAATACTCGATGCTCTGCGTATTTCCGTTGACACCAAACCTGAGGGTAACCGGAGCCCCTTCGGCTGCTTCCCGGCTTCCGGCGGAAAATGCCGGCAGCACTCCAACGAGCGCGATGCACAGAACGATCAAAACAATTTTTCGCATTTCGTACCTCCTGAAACCCCGAACTCGGGGTATTGAACTTACCAAAGTGTGACCCGGGTTTCTTCATATGTCAACTGATTTTTTTTGTGATATTTCTGTTGAATTGGCATGCATTCCGGTTTATTGTACCGATATGGCGGAACTGAACACGGAATCCCTCACCGACGAGGTGTACCGAACCCTTCTCAACCGGTTCCTCAACAGCGAGATCGTTCCCGGAAACGTTCTTGACCGGAAACGGATTGCAGAGGAGTTGAACGTCAGCATGGCTCCGGTGCGGGATGCACTGATCCGTCTTGGAATGGAAGGGTTTGTGGATACCCTGCCCCGCAAGGGAACCATCGCCAAGGCGGTCAACCGCGATGACCTGTACGGAAGCTTGATGATTCGTGAAGCAATCGAGTGCCAGGCCGCGCGCATGTATTGCGGTCAGCCCATTTCCGAGAACCACACGATGCTGCTGGAGTACGCGAGAAGGGCGGACGATTTTACCCAGGGATTTGTGGAGCACTGGAAGCTCGACGTAGCCTTTCACGAACAACTCCTTCAGTTGACCGGCTGCCGGACCTTCGTGGAAGAGTACAACCGCTTCATGAAGGTTGCCACCTTCCACCACGTGAACCGGTTTCTCACTAACGACGACCTGCGTGAACGGCGCAGCCATGTGGAGCTGTTGGACGAACTGACCACGCGAGATCCCGACCGTGCCGAGGCGGTGATTCGCGACCACCTCAAGAGCGGCAAGCGCACCTTTTTCTGACATGAAGCCCATGACCACCACGGAGATTCGCGGATCGTACGCCACCCTCCTCCTCCCCATTAACGCCGACGAAACAATTAACTACGGCCGCCTCGACGAGGAAATCGCGACGTTGACCGCGGCGCGGGTGGACGGCATCTACTC
>SLTF01000272.1 GCA_007130025.1 Spirochaetales bacterium
CGTCCAGAAGGCGCCCAGCGTCAGCATCAGTACCCGGATGATTCTGTTTCGCATTATTGCCCCCGAATTCTTCCCAGAGTATACCAGAGCGCTCCCCGCTTTGTCCAAACCGCCGGATGTGCTATCGTTGCGCCATGCCTCCCACCTCACCGCGCCAGAAGCTTCCTCCTGCGTTCCAAAGCGCCCTGGTTGTCGGGGGAAGCGGCGGGATTGGTGCGGCGGTTTCCCGCAGGCTGGTGACGGAGGGACTGACGGTGCGCGTTCACGGCCGCACTCCCGAGCGCACCGCTCGCTGTGCGGAGGAGCTGTGCCGGATCGGGCCGGGGCGGGCCGAGGCGCAGATTCTTGCGGTTGGGGCAGACTCCGGGGACGCCGAACGCGCAGCAGCCGCCCTGGTCGGAGAGGGTGCACCGGCACCCGCGGTTCCCGATGTGATCGTGATCGCCATGGGACCGTTTCTGGAGAAGCCCTTTGACCAGACCACCGAGGGCGAGTGGCGTGCGCTCTGGGAGACCAACCTCATGCTCCCGGTGGCGATTGGGCGTCGCGTACTGGGCCCGATGATCCAACGGGGCCGCGGCCGGCTGGTGGTGTTCGGCGGCACGGGAACCGATCGCGTTGCGGGGTACCACGACGTCGCCGCCTACAGCGCCGCCAAGACCGCACTGATGTCGTGGGTGAAGAGCGCCGCCCGGTCAGCCGAGCGGTCAGTCGACCGACCTGACCACCGCGCCCGGGGGCAGAATCCGCCCAACGTCGCGGTTTCCGCGGTCTGCCCCGGCTTTGTCGACACCGAGTACCTGACCGAAGCGCAGCGGGAGCGGTACCGACGTCTTTCCGGAGGTCGACTGGAGACCCCCGACGAGGTCGCCGCAGAGGTAATCGATCTGATCAGCGGCCCGGCAGGCCGTTCCAACGGCCGGGTTGTCGCATGGCAGGGAACCGTGCACAATCTTGGGAACACACCCGGCGCTATTTGACAAAACGGAACGGGACGAATACTATTGACAGGTCCGTACTGAGGTAAAAATTTGTCAATACCTGACCGATATTGGCATAAGGGGAACCATGAGTAACAACGAGATCGTATCAGGCTTCGACGAAGAGAAAGATGAGAGCCTAAAAATCCGGCTGCAGAAAGTGGATTCGGTCGAGGGCTGTCTGATTCTCTACCTGACCGGATATATCGACACGTATAACTCCAATTTCTTCCAGAAGCGGGTCACCCGCGCGGTCGAAAGTGGGTTCACGCGCCTCATTTTCCATTGCGGCGGTCTGAACTACGTATCGAGCACCGGTATTGGTTCGTTTACGGCCTTCCTGAAGTCGGTCAAGCCGCGTGGTGGGGACCTGGTTCTGCTCGAGATTCAGCCCAAGGTGTACGAAGTCTTCCAGCTGCTCGGGTTCTCGCAGTTCTTCAATATCAAGGACAACCTCGACGAGGCAGTTGAGTTCTTCAAGAAGGGCGGTGCGACGGTCGAGTCCGACGTCTTTCCCAAGATCTTCAAGTGCCCAATCTGTTCCAAGAAGCTCAAGGCGACGCGCGCCGGGCGCTTCCGCTGTTCAGAATGCAAGACCATTCTCGCAATCGACAACTCCGGGCAGGTCTTTCTCGGCTGACGGCCGTTCCGTGATCGTGTTTCGAACCGCCTGAGGAGGCATACGTGGGGCTGTTTGACCGATTTCGGCGCCTGGTAAAATCCAACATCAACGACATGATCAGCAAGGCGGAGAACCCCGAAAAGGTGCTCAACCAGCTGATCGAAGACATGAATCGCCAGCTGATCGACTCGAAAAAGAGCGTCGCGTCCGCCATCGCGGACGAGAAGAAGCTCGAGAAGCGCATCGAGGACACCCGCGCCCAGGCCGACGAATGGGAACGCAAGGCGATACTCGCGGTGCGCGCCGACAAGGATGACCTCGCCCGGCAGGCCCTCGAGCGAAAGCAGTCGCTCGAAGAACTCGCCGAAGAACAGCAGAAGCAGTGGCAGGCGCAGCACGAAGCGGTCGAGCGGCTGAAGCTCTCACTTCGCGGCCTGCAGCAGAAGCTCGAAGAGGCGCAGCGAAAGAAAAACCTGCTTGTTGCCCGCTCCAAGCGGGTGGAAGCGCAGCGGAAACTCAACGAGACGCTCGGGGGACTCTCCGACACCTCCGCCTTTGAGGCTTTCGACAAGATGTCCGAACGCATGGACCACATGGAAGCCGAGAACGAAGCGTTGGAAGAACTCAACGCGGGAACAAGCACCAGCGCCGACGCCCTGGAACGAGAGTTTGCCAAACTCGAGAAGCCGGCGGGAGATTCCGACCGAATGCTCGAGGAGCTTCGCAAAAAGATCGCGCTCGAGGATACACGCAGCGCACAGCCATCCGCCGCCGGGGACTCCGATGGACGCACATCCGGCCACGCCGGGGGCTCGTCCGGAACCGCCGATGTCGACGAAACCCTCGAAGCGCTCAAGCGCCGCGTCAAAGCCGAAACCCCGGACTAAGAGCCGGTCTCCGTCCCTCAAGCCGCGTCCCGAGCCTCGCCCAGAGCCAAACCCCGAGCCAAACCCCGGGACGCACTCCGGACCATGCCACGTCCATCTCATCGCCGTCTCTTCCGTTCTCGCCGGGCAGATCCGCTTCGCAGCCGCCGGTGCATCAGACCTTCGGTTGAGCTGGTCTGCACGCCTGGATCGCGTGCCCTCGTGCGATGCGGTCGTGCTGCCGGTATCGCTGATCTCCGCGCTGCAGAACCGGAGTCCCGCGGCGTGGGCCACGGCCGTCGTGCTCGCGTACGGTCCCGCGGAGATGCTCCCGGTGGGTTTCGCCCTCGGTGCGGACGACGTGCTGCGGGATCCCTGGACCGCCGACGAGCTGATCGCGAGGCTGCGTGCCCGTTTTCGTGCGTCTCGGCACGAGCTCACGCACGGGGGGCTGCACGCGCAAACGGCGCTCCCTTCCGCGGGCGAGGCGGTGGCGGTATTCGGCACGCTTTCCCCCACGCGTCGTCGGCTTCTCGCCGTTCTGGTCAAGAATTGCGGCCGTGTTGTCCCGCGCTCGGTGCTTGCTTCGGTGCTTCCCGGCCGGTCGC
>SLTF01000025.1 GCA_007130025.1 Spirochaetales bacterium
CCGTACTGTTTCTCGATGGTTTTCTCTTCGTTGAGCTTCATCCCCACCACGTCATCATCGACGTGGTAGTAGTTGTAGCCGGTGCCAACGGTGAAGACAAAGTCCTCGCGGCGACTGCCTTCAACCGCGACGCCGTCGGCGCCCACCTCTTCGTAGTCGATGGTGACGATGTCGTCCTTCGCCACGGTCTGGTCGGCCTTGTCGATGACCACCGAGTTCTGCTCCTGGATGGACTTCAGTTCACGATCGAGATCTTCATCGGCCACCTCAACCTGCGTCTCCTCAATCTCGAGGCCGGTGTAGGTGCCTACGGTGATTTCCGGGAAGATATCGTAGCGAACCGCGAAGGTAAACGGCTTCTCGAGATCAAAGTCGAGTTCACCGTCGAGCTCGGGTTGGGCGTAGGGAAGGGGCTTCTCTGCGATCTCGTCGAACACCTCTTTGAGGCTCTCTTCGAGAATGCGCTGAGCCGCTTCGGCTTTGAGCGTGTCGCCAAACTTGAGCTCCATGATGTTGATGGGAACCTTTCCCTTGCGAAAGCCCTTGATCTGGACATCTTTCGCGTATTCGCGTACCAGCTTATCGTACTGTTCGCGCACGGTGGGCTGTGCGACCGTGACGGTGAGCTTTGCGGCGGAGGGTTCGACCCGTTCGACCTGTTTTTCCGATACCATTGTGCAGGACCTCGCTGTTGAACTCGGGCGTATCGGCGCGGTGAGTGCGCAAAGCCCGGAATTACAAAAAAAGCGATCCGGAGAACCCAGATCGCTTTGTGTAAGAGAGCGGGAGACGGGATTTGAACCCGCGACATCCACCTTGGCAAGGTGGAGCTCTACCACTGAGCTACTCCCGCAAATGATGCGAACCGCTGTTCCGGCGAACGGTGGTGCCGGTGGGATGAGCCCATCTCTCCGGAGGCTTCGCTCTGCGAGAGAAGGGACTTGAACCCTTACACCCGAAGGCACCAGATCCTAAATCTGGCGTGTCTACCAATTTCACCACTCTCGCACGCCATACTATACAAGAAACGGTACCCCGTCAAGAATCAACGGTTGGAACCGTACCGGATTTCCGGCCAAAACCGGAGATCCATTGAGCCGTGGAGGGATCGAACCTCCGACCAACAGATTAAGAGTCTGTCGCTCTACCAGCTGAGCTAACGGCCCTTGTGTGCGCCCGGCAGGAGTCGAACCTGCGACCTGCGGATTCGAAGTCCGACGCTCTATCCAGCTGAGCTACGGGCGCAATCAAATCGATAGTGTGGCCCGAGGCTGCACGAATTCAGCGAACGGAACCGGTGCCTGTCAAAATACTGGAAAACCCCGTCGGTTTCTACCCCTGACGCGTGATTTCCATTCTCGGGTGGATGACGGGACTTGAACCCGCAACAACCAGAACCACAATCTGGCGCTCTACCATTGAACTACATCCACCATAATCGGCAAGGCCGCATCCTGCCACACCGGCGCCTGATTTGTCAATACGTTCCCTGCCCGCGGTTATCTGCCGGGGCTGGGCGCGCGTCCCCACGCGAGGGCCACAACGCTGCGCCAGGGGACGCTTTCGGTACCCAGAGCGGCCAGAATTGCCGCAGTCAGCTGTTCGGCGGCTCCCGTGCCGGCGACCTCGGTCACCGCCGCGCCAAGGCGAGAGCCCTCGGCTGAGAGCCAACCGGTCACATCCGCGCGGCTGATGACGCGCGCGGAGACGTTGGTGAGCGGCTCCATGCCGACCACCTCAAAGCCCGCATCGGAGAGCCACGCGCCCGTGTCGGAGGGGCCCCAGTTGACGGCCGCGTCGGTGGGGTCGTCGTAGATGCGCCGCTCCGCCTTCTCCAGAATCTCGCGGTCGGGGAGGGCGAGGCGATCCGAGAGCACCTCCGAAAGCCGTGAGGCGGAGCCGGCTGCGGGCTCGGCAATCACGATGCGGTCGGTGATTTCGGCAGCCCGGCGAAGCATGGTGACCCGATCGCCACGACGGTGAAGCCAGTTCCGACCGATGATCAGCTCAAAGCGCGAGGGCCACTCGCCCGGAGGACCGTCGGGTTCCGGATCGATGCCGGAAGCCCCCGGAGTCATAATCAACGGTCGCGTCAAGGCGTCGAGTTTCGCGGCGTGAAAGGCGATCTGCTCGGCGAGCTTCGGGTCATCGACCAGGGCGGCAACGAGGCCCTCGGGCACGCAGCGCACCGCCTCCCAGACGAGGGTCTCGGTGCGAGAGCCGGCGATCAGGACCCGCTCGTGGCGCTGCAGGTCGGCGGCGGCAAATACGCGATCGCGCACCGTCTGGACCAGCTCGTTTCGACTCTGTGAGAGGCGAACGAGCCAGCGCTCGCGGGCGTCCTGGGGCGGAGAGAAGGTCAGGATTTCCTGCTCGATGTCGTCGTCGGTGACCACCGAGAGCTGGACTTCGCGCCGACGCTCGACGTCGGCGGCAATGCGCCCCTCGTACCCACTTCGCGATGGGGTGTAGAAGAGTCGCCCCTGCATGCCCGAGGGGAGATACGCCTGGGCCACCCAGTGGTCGCGATAGGCGTGGGGGTAGAGGTAGCCCTCTCCGTGGCCAAATCCTTCCTTGTCCCGGTTTCCGTCGCGCAGATGGCGCGGAACGTCGCGCGAGACTTCGGCCTCTACCGATGCACGTGCGTCGAAATAGCCCAGGGTGGAGTTTGACTTGGCGCAGGTGGCCAGGTAGAGGGCGGCCTGCGCCAGATGAAACTGGCCCTCGGGAAGCCCCACGCGGTCAAAAGCACGCGCCGCTGCCTCTACCACCACAAGGGCCTGCGGATCGGCAAGACCGACGTCTTCGGAGGCGAGAATGAGCATGCGACGGAAGAGGAAGCGAGGGTCTTCGCCGGATGCCACCATGCGCGCCATCCAGTAGAGGGCGGCGTCGGGGTCGCTGCCGCGAAGCGACTTGATGAAGGCACTGATGGTGTCGTAGTGGTAGTCACCTTCGCGATCGTAGAGGAGGGCCTTCGCCTGGATGCTTTCTTCGGCGATCGCCAGAGATACGGTGACATCGGTGCCCGGCGGGGCCGGCATCGCGGGAGCCGATGTCTCAACGGCAAGCTGCAGCGCGTTCAGCAGGCTGCGTGCGTCACCGTCAGCCACCGCTATCAGGTGATTGGTGGCATCGGGCTCGACGGTTACCTTCAGGCTGCCGTACCCCCGAATCGGGTCGTTCAGCGCCTGCTCCATGACGCGGCGCAGTTCGGCCTCCGAGAGCGGCCGCAACTGAAAGATGCGCGACCGCGAGACCAGGGCGGCATTGACTTCGAAGAAGGGGTTTTCGGTAGTGGCGCCGATCAGAACGACCGTCCCGTTCTCAACCCACGGCAGCAGGGCGTCCTGCTGGGCCTTGTTCCAGCGGTGGACCTCGTCGACAAAGAGGATGGTGCGTCGCTGGTGCAGCGTCATCTGCTCCCGGGCAATTTCGATCTCGGCGCGTACTTCCTTGACACCACTGAGCACGGCGTTGAGCGAGACAAACCGGCTGCTGGTGGTGTTGGCAATGACGCGTGCGAGGGTTGTTTTGCCGGTGCCGGGTGGTCCGGCGAAGATCACCGACGAAAGCATGTCCGCCGCAATTGCGCGACGCAGCAGTCGGCCCTCGCCCATGATGTGGTCCTGACCGACAAACTCGTCGATTGTCCGTGGCCGCATCCGCGCCGCGAGGGGTTCCTGTCCGGGGGTTTGGGAAAAAAGCGCGTGTTCCTGGCTCAGGGCTTTCCCTACTCAGAGCTTATCGACCGGACCCCGCGCCTTCTCGAGCTGCGCCTTCTGCGCTTCGGTCTCGGCGATCGATCCACGAAGCTTCTCAACCGACGCTCGATTCTCGGCGATCTCTTTTTCCAGCGCCGCGATCTTCTTCTGGTATTCGGCGATGCGCGTTGCCGCTTCTTCGGCGGCGATGGCGGCTTTGAGTTTCTCGATCTGCTTGTCTACGGCCTGACACTCTCGCTCGAGTTCCCGCACCCGCGCAACGGATTCCGCCACGGCAGCGGCGCCGCTGTCGTCTTTCTTCAGCTCCGAGAGGTATCCTTCGCCCACTTGCATTGAAACGTTGTTGAGGGCAGTGGTCAGATCCTCGATCTGCTGCTCGAGTTCCGCAACTCTGCGGACCGCCTTTCGATCAGCTCCGAGCGCGCGGAGGTCCTCGGCAAGGGATTGGTCTTCCTTCTGCAGATCGGCGATTCGACGGTTGAGGTCGTCAATCTGGGTATTGACCTGGTGGTAGGGCTCAACCGCGCGGGTCAGAGTGGCGTCATCAACAACGGTAATGAAGTTGCTCTCGGTAACAAACCGTCCCGCCTTGCGAAAGAGCCGGGGGGTATTCTGCTCCCGGGTGGTTCGCCGGTTCCGCAGGAGGGCGATCTTGCCCTTGGCGACCATCCGATCGAGGAAGGGTTTCTCTTCGGTTTCCCGTTCCAGCTGCACGAGCTGTTGATCGATGTCCCGGATGTCTTCGTGGTTCTTGACCAGCTCAGAGAAGAGGTCGACGTAGTTCTCATCCACAAAAGGGTGGCTTTTGTAGATCTCAAACGCCTTGCGACCGATCTCCTCGTACATCGGCTGGACGCTCTCTTCGAGATCGGCGATTTTCCCGCGCAGTGAATCTACTTCACCGTCGATCTGCTGTTCCCGGTCGAGAATTGCGTGAATTCGTGCAATGGAGGTACGAGCCTCGTCAATTTGCGACTGCAGCCGCTGCGATTCCTGCGAGAGAGTCGAAAGCCTGGTCGAGGAGAGCAGCTTGGCATCCCGCGTGATGAGGTGCCGGCCGGTCGCGAGGTGTTCGTTGGCAATCAGCCGCCGTTTTTCCGCTGATTCTTGCTGGAGTCGATCGATCTTTTTCTGGTACGAGTCCATCCAATTCATCTCCTTTGACCTTATCTTCACCTTACACCATATTGGCGCGCAATACCACCGGTATTGGTCAATTGGTTGCTTCCAGGCGGACGCGATCGCTATATTCTGGGTATCCCCGTTGAACCAGGAGCGAACCATGGCGGAAAAAGTGAAGAAAAGTGACGACGAGTGGCGAGAGATTCTCACCCCGCAGCAATTCGCCGTCGCGCGGAAACAGGGAACTGAACGCGCGTTTACGGGAGAGTACTACGCATCCAAGACTCCGGGCGTCTATCGATGCGTCTGCTGCGGGGCTGAACTGTTTCGATCCCAGGACAAGTTTGACTCGGGTACCGGATGGCCGAGTTATACCCAGCCGGTCGACGATGCTGCGGTTTCGGTGACCACCGATGTCTCGTGGGGCATGACCCGCACCGAGGTACTGTGCGCACGCTGCGACGCGCATCTTGGGCACGTCTTCCCCGACGGTCCCGAACCCACGGGAATGCGGTACTGCATCAACTCGGTCTGCTTGAAACTGGAACCAGACGAGTAACGCACGAATCGGCCACCTACTCAGTTCATCAGTTAAACAGGTAGCTGATGTCGTCCTTCTCGCCAATGACGCGCTGAACGGTGCGCGTCATCTTCCGACGGACAATTGCCTGCTCGAGCGCGTCGCGAATGAACAAAAGGCGCTCGCCGGTACGCGTGAGCTGGAGCATGGTCTGTTTCTGTTCCATGGTGAAAAATGCTGAGGCCGCGGCAACAAACGAGAGCTTCTGCGGTCCGAGTACCAGAAGGGTTTCCCGGTCGATGGTTCCTCCTACCATCGCTGCGTAGATCTCCAGTTTTTTTATCGTCTCGCGCGCGAGGTCGGTATAGGTGTCAACAATCAGTTCGTCCTCGTCATGAATCACCTCAACAATGGCGGTGAGGTAGGGCTTGCTCGCGTCGGTTGAGATGGTGTGAAACCGCCTGGTGCCCATGGAGAGGATGTCATATCGACCGTCATCGTAGCGCTCCAGCACACGATCAATGCGGGCTATGCATCCGTATTCCTGGATCTGTCGGCTGCCGGCGAGCACCACGCCGAAGGGCCGCTCTGTTTCCAGACATTCTGCGATCATCCCGCGGTACCGCTCCTCGAAGATGTGAAGCGGAAGCGGCATGTGCGGCATCAGCACCAGACCAAGCGGAAAGAGGGGTAACGGTATTCGTTCTTCATCCATTGAGTGTTCCCGGAACGGTACTCCCGTCCCCGACTAAGGTACTCAGAAACCGGGGCAAAAGTGAAACAAATGTGGATGATGCCGGCACGGAACGCTGGTCGGCCGGACGAGTGGTACTACCGGTCGATGACGATGCTCACGGGACAGTGGTCGGAGCCCATCACTTCGGGATGGATTTCGGCCGCGCGGACCGCCCCAGCGAGGCGATCGTTCACGCAGGTGTAGTCAATACGCCACCCCACGTTGTTTGCCCGCGCGTTGAACCGGTAGGACCACCAGGTGTACCGCCTGGGTTCCGGGTGGAGAACCCGAAAACTGTCCACGTACCCGCCGGCCGTGAAGCGGTCCATCCACGCACGCTCTTCGGGAAGATATCCGGCGTTCTTTTCGTTTGCCGCCGGATGCTCGAGGTCGATCGGTTTATGGGCAACGTTGTAGTCTCCGCAGAGCACCACGTCTCGCCCTTCGGCAACCAGACGGTCGCACAGCGCCTGCATCGATTCGCAGAAATCGAGCTTGTAGTCGAGCCGCTTTCCGGCGTCCTGGCTGTTGGGGAAGTAGGCGCTGATCACCACAAACTGCGGATAGTCGAGCATCAGCACGCGCCCCTCGGCGTCAAAACGGGGTATCCCCATGACCTCTACCGATCGAGGCGCGGTGCGCGCGTAGAGGGCAACACCGCTGTACCCCTTCTTTTCCGCGGATGCCCAGTACCCGGTATACCCCGCGGGGTTCAGTACCTCTTCGGTGAGCTGATCGGGTTGCGCCTTGGTCTCCTGAAGACAGAGAATATCCGGCTGTTCGGCCTGCAGGAATTCCAGCAGCCCCTTCGTTGCCGCGGCGCGAACGCCGTTGACGTTCCACGAAATGATGCGCGTCATCCGTTCCTCCCCGATGGTGTTGCTTCTTCGGCTGCTTCGAGCAGGGCGCGTTCGCGCTCAAGCGTTTCCCAGCGCCCATTCAGTTCGGCGTACCGTTCCCGCTCACGTGCGAGGTCCCGATGGAGCTCCTGCATTCGATCCGGGTTGAGATAGTTCTCCTCTGCCCCCATCGCAGCCTCGACACGAGCGCAGGTCTGTTCGGACGCCTCCATGGCCTGCATCAGCTCCTCTTCCTCCCGCGCGAGCGACCGCAGTCGTCCCTTGCGCTGTTTGCGTTGCTCGTAGTCGCTTCCGTCCGGTACGCTCTGTCCCGCATCGATCGACGCCACGACGGACGCAGCCGTCGTGTTGGTCTCATTCCGCGATTCCACGCGCCGGCGATAGTATCGGTAGTCACCGGGATAGTCGGTCACCACGCTGAAGCGGTCGGTGTCGGGGCGGTCGAGTTCGATCACACGATCGGCGAGACCTTCCAGAAAGTGCCGGTCGTGCGACACAAACAGAACCGTTCCCTGGTAGCTTCGAAGGGCGTCGAGCAACACGTCTTTGGAGCTCATGTCGAGATGGTTGGTGGGTTCGTCAAGGATCAAGAGGTTGGCTGGACGGACGAGCATGCGAAGCAGGTTGACGCGACTGGTCTCTCCGCCACTGAGCACTCCAACAGGTTTGTGGACGTCGTCGCCGCGAAAGAGAAACGCGCCAAGCAGGTCTCGCACCAGCGGGATCATTGCGGTCTCACAGTGCGCTTCGATTGTCTCAAGGATCGAGCGGTTTGCACCACCAGCCGGGTCGTGAGCGTGATCCTCGCTGTAGTAGCTGACGGCGACGTTGCTCCCCAGACGGAAGCTGCCGTCGAACTGCACGTCTGCGCCCGCGAGAATGCGGAGCAGCGTCGACTTTCCGGCGCCGTTTCGCCCGACTACCGCCACCTTCTGTCCCCGCATGACCGTGAAGGAGACGTCCCGCAAGACCGGTACGGTTTCGTACCGCTTCCCGATTCCGTCGAGTACCAGTGCCTCGTCACCGCTGCGCGCCGGCTTGGGGAATCGAAACCGGATGTGCTTCATGGATTCGGGGATTTCGATCCGCTCGGTCTTCTCCAGCTGCTTGATTCGACTCTGCACCATGTTTGCCTTGGAGGCGTTGTATCGAAACCGGCGGATGAACTCTTCGGCCTTGGCAATCTCATCCTGCTGCTGTTCGTAGCGTTTTCTGAGGTCGATCAGGTCCTTCTCCCTGACCGCTTCGTACGCGCTGTAGTTGCCGCGAAACCGAATCAGGCGGCCAAGAAAGAGCTCCATCACCTCTGACACCGTGGTGTCAAGAAAGAAGCGGTCATGGGACACCAGAACAAACCCGCCGGGGTAGGCAGTCAGAAAGCTTTCGAGCCACTCGCGCGCTTCCAGGTCGAGATAGTTGGTTGGCTCGTCGAGAAGGAGTAAGTCCGGGTGGGCGAGGAGAATCTTGGCGAGGGCGATGCGCATCTGCCAACCGGAAGAAAACTCGCCGGTGTCGCGCGTGAAGTCGGTGCGGCGAAAGCCCAGCCCGGTCAGGACCGAATCGATGCGCGCCTGCCGCTGGTAGAAGCCCGAGTGGTCGAGTCGCTCCTGCAACTCGTGCATTTCGTGGAGGAGCGCCTCCTGACCGTCTTCCGTCGCGTCGGGAAGCTCGTCGGCGACCGTCTCGAGCCGGGATACCATGTCGTGAAACCGGGCAAAGGCCTGCTCCGCCTCATCGAGCAGGCTGCGACCACGATGGACCAGTCCCGACTGCGGAAGATACCCCACCGTGCACCCGCGATTGACCACAACGGAACCTGAGTCCGGTGAGGTCTGCGCCGCGATCAGTCGCAGCAGTGTGGTCTTGCCGCTGCCGTTCGCACCGGTCAGCGCGACCCGACAGCGATCGTCGAGGCTCAGGTTGACCGAGTCAAGTACCTGCCGGTCGGCAAATGCCACATCCACCGAAGTAAGGGAGACAACCGTCACAGCGACAACTCAGGACGAGGGATCGGCGGCAAAAAAGGCAACAATTGAACCGCTCCCCACCGACATCACCACGTTGCGGTTGATGTTCTGCGGAGGCACGTTGGTCAATCGGATACCGGTGTCCGTTCGGGTATAGGCGAAGTGGACCGGCCGAGTATCGAGTTGATTGAAGCGGAAGGTGAGGACGCCGTCAAAACTCCCCCGAAGCGGTGGTGCGAGGAAATGGCTGAACTCGATTCGCCCCTCAAGGCCGGCACCACGAGGAATCACGTTGGGAACAAAGCTTTCGTATCCGGTCCACTGGAAGCGGCCGTCACTGTTCAGGGTGATCCGTCCGTAGGCGGAGCTGACCCAGCGGTCGCTTTTCTCCGCGAGCTCGCGGATCAACGTGGCACGCCGCTCCATCTCTCGTTCGCGTACCTCTGTCAGATCGTGTTCGATGATCTCCAGATCCGCCGACTCGGTCTGCGTGCCCACCGTGTACTGGATGGTGATCGCGTTGTCGCTTCGAAACGTGACCTGGAGGGTAGTGCCCTGTAGCGCGTATTGCCGTACGGTGGTCCGCACGATATCGGTGTACTCGAAGACCTCCGATCTCCCGCCGGAAAGCACAAGGCGGAACCGGCTCTCGTCGGGTTCGGGAAAGAGGCCGAAGTCGTTGCGAAGCTGCGAGAGATCGATGGTGGCGTTGCGGATCATCTGGCCGATTGACGACGGGCGCCACACGTTGTCCACGAGTCGCTCGATCAGCGGATCGATCTCGTCATCCGCGCCGCGCACGGCGATCTGCTGCCCCGCCTCAAAGGCGGTCAGGTAGAAGCCAAAGGTCCAACCGGTTGTGCCATCTTCGGTAAGAACCTCGTACCAGTGTGCCACCAGTCCCGCTTCGTTATGCGGCTCAGCCGTCCGGCTGATGACCTTGGCTTCCTCGCCTTCCCGCAGTCGGTAGACTGCCTGCGAGGTGCGATCGAGAATCCGTCTCACCGGGAGTGCGTTTCGATCCGCACGAACGAAGGTCTGGGCGAACTGAGCGTAGGCGTCGGCAAACTCACGCGCGTCGGCGGCGGAATTGAAAAACCGGATGCGCCACTGGGGGAGCATCTCCCGGGTGCCGTCTTCAAAGACGATGATGTAGCTGCTCTGGATATTGGAGACCTCAAGGATACCAACGACCGCTCCGGCCAGCTCCGGGTTATCCTCGGGCCAGAGAAGGACCCCGTGACCAACCGTCCGTGGTCCACACGCCACAAAAAGAGCCGATGTCGCGACCACCACAAGAAAAACCCGCAATGCGTATTGTGTCTTCATAGCTTGCGTCTGAATTTGCACCGACCGTGCGGTGCTCGTCAATGCACGCGGGAACGATTCTGTGCGGTTTGGCGAAGGTTTTGTGAGGGAACGATGACGACAACCCGCCCCGACCGCAGGAGTTCGCGGTTGGAATCAGAGAAGAGGATCCGGTCCGCGGCGTCGACGGGAATCAACAGATCCGTAAAGGTTGTTCCAAACAGGCCGGTTGCAACGATGTGGAGTGGGTCGGTACCGGCAACCGCTTCGATCATGGGGTCATTCGCATTATCGGTGTAGCGCACCACGCCGGAGGCGCGGACGACATCCGGTGGAACCATGTCGAAGGAGAGAACCGTTCGCATGGTGCGATCGAAGATTCGCGGCATCATTGCCGGAACGGCGAGCCCCTGCCGCCCGGTTCCGTGGATCGGAAGGGGGGCATCCGCGACGATGACGATCCCGCTGTATCGGCGGGTGGGAACCCAGCTCACCGATCGCGGGATTGGCGTTGGATCCGCATGGGTGACAACAACTCGGGCCAACTCCGGAAAGAGGGGGAGATGGTATTCGGCAACCACGTCGTGGAGGTCTGGAGTGCGATGCACCCGCACCCGTTGAGCGCCGGCGACCACGTTTGGAAGCATCACGGCAAGCTCAAGATTGTGATCGATCAGATCGGAGACGGTGCGACCCTCATCGAGTCGAACGGACAGCAGCGCGTCCTGAAGGATCTGGGGCAGCTCACGCTCGATCTCGCGGCGCACCGAGTGCTCCGCGGCGGCGAGGTTTCTGCCGCTGGTGGGGACGGGTGCATGTACCTCAACCGCGACAATGCCGCGCTGCCAGTCCACCGTGGTAGATGCGCGGTAATCGAGCGCCCCAACAAGGTGAGCGGCAAGTACCGCGAGACAGGCGACCAGCAGAAAACGGTGTGATATACGCATCGTGCTCCCGCCTTCAGTATCGGCGAAAACCGCGTGTGAGCTTACCGTTGCTCCGTGCCCCGCGCCGGGTTACATGGCTTCGCCGAAGTAGATTCCCGCCCATTCCCAGTTTCCGTGTATTTCGGGGTCAGCCGGAAAGTCTACGCGACGGAAGTAGAGGTACCAGGTGCGGATCCGGTGCGACCATCCCCAGGTGCGAAGAAAGGCCTCACGGGCGTTGGAGTTTACTTCCAGCTCATCGGCGTACCGAACCCGCGAGCGCACCAGGAAGGTTCCCACGTTGAAATCAATCTGGCTGTTGGCATCGTACTCCTGCTGCTCCCACGACATCGCGAAGAAATTTTCCCGTGCCTTGTGGCGCAGCAGGGTGCGCACGTCCTGCCGCCAGATGGCGCTCTTGATGGTCGTTACCAGTCCGTCGAGACTCTCCATGGTCCAGTCGCGGGTGGAATCGTAGAAATTCACCCGATCGCGGACGTGGCGATGCGCTTCGGGGAACCCCAGAATCCGCGTCTGCGGATAGTTGAGAAAGTTGCGGTAGGCCGCGAACGCCAGATCCCATTCGCCCAGCTCTTCGAAGGTGCGCGCCATCGCGAAGTAGGTGGCACCCGGGTCTACGCGGTCACGGTAGCGGTCCAGAAGGTCCTGGTAGTAGTGGATACGCACCGCGGGGTCATCGGTGAGCCGCAGCAGCTCGGTGAGGGCGGCGTAGTGCACTGACGTGCCACGCACGATCAGGTCGGTATAATTGGCCAGAATGCGCTGATAGTAGTGTTCCGCCATCTCCGGTGTGCCGTAGTTGCGGGCTACAAGCAGAAGGTAGTAGGCGCTGAACGGGTCCTCCGGGTGATTCTCCACGTGGGTGGTCAGAAACACCCGCATCCGCTCGGGGTAACCTGCCTGCAGGAGATGTCCGGCAATCTGCTCGATCAGAATGACCCGCGCAGCCTCGTCATCTCCGTTGCCGTCGAGCAGGCGAAACAGCTCGCGAAGTTCCTGTTGCTGCTCGGTGGTGCCGACGATGTAGTAGTCGTCAACGCGGGCACAGCCGGACAGGACCGCCAGTATCAGAAGGGCCGCCAAGGCGGCCGGAACGTATCGATATCGCATACCGGCAACAGTCTACTCAATCGGCACCTTGGTTGGCAAGCGCCCGGCCCTTTTGCTACAATCAGGTTGAGGTATCATGTTACACCGCGTTCCAAACAAGCTCGTACTCTTTGGTTCCGGCTTCATCGTGCTTGGGTCGGCGTTGCTGCTATGGACACTCGGCTACCTGCCCGCGGCCGCGGCGCTCTGGCCGGTGATTGTCATGCTCGCAGGGCTCTGGATGCTCCATGCGGTCTTTTTTCGCGGAGGGCGCGAGTCATACGTCTTCTCCGGGCTCTTTCTGGCGCTGGGCGGAGCGGTGGTGCTCCTGATGAACACCGTGCTTTCTCGCGTCGCGCTGACCCGCATCTGGCCGGTGTTTATGGCGATCGCCGGGTTTTCGCTTCTGGGGTACGGATTGAAAAAGCACGAGCCGTCGGCTCGGGCGGTACTGATTGTGCCCGCGTGGGCGATCATCCTCCTGGCCCTGATCTTTCTTCCCTTCAGTCTGGATGTCGTGTCAATCAGCTTTATTCGGTTTGTTGGTCTCTGGTGGCCGGTGCTCTTTATCGCAGCGGGGGTGGTGATGCTGATCGCCCACATTCGACGCAGACCTCGGGGTTGATCAAGAGATCGGAAGCCGGATCCGCTTAGCGTGTCGGGTCGTCCTCGCTCTCGTCGCTCTTCTCGATTTCATCGTCCTGGTCTTCGTCGTCGGCTTCGTCCTCCGACGCAGGATCTTCCTCGGGTTCCGGTTCGGGAAGGCAGTTGTCGTCGCGGTAGAGGATGGAGTTCCAGTCCAGCCTGCGACCGGTGCATTGGCAGGTGAGGGTGAACGGAAAGGTGTGCTCGCGCAGGATGAATACCGCGGCAATGACCGCGAGGATCACGGCCACCATGACCCCGTCGCCCAGGGCGTACTGGCGGCACAGTTCGGCGCCGGCGTAGATAACGAGGGCGGCGATGGCAAGATAGAGGGTTGCCATCCGTTTTTTCTGTGCAGTGCGTTGGTGCTTGCGCTGGGTCATGTTCAGAATGAGAATGGCCAGGAAGACCCAGTAGAAGTATTGCGCAACAAAATCGACAAGGATCGTTGATTGAAGAATCATGGTGGACACCATACCCGGAAACCGACTCCCGTGCAAACTCCCGGAAGCCTCTCAACGATTCTCGAGAATCTGTTTGAGCGCCACCACCATCCACGGTTTCTCCATCCCGATCCATTGGAGATGGTCTTTCACTACGACGATCCGGCGGATCGGGAAGTGGCGGGGTTCATTGCCTCCGCGCTCGCGCTCGGTCGGGTTTCCGGGATTCTTGGCGCCGGTACCGCGGCTCTGGGTGCGCTGGGACCCCGGCCGGCCGAGACGCTTCGCTCCTGTCCGGCCGGCGAGCTTCGCGAACGGTGCGAGGGGTTTGTCTATCGGTTTTTCACCGCCGACCATCTTGCCAACTTTCTGGCGGCGGTGGGGTCTCTGCTGCGGGAGTTTGGCTCGCTGGAGCGCGCCTTCCTGAGCGGGCACGCCGCGGACGCCGAAACCACGCTACCCGCGGCTGAGGCCTTTCTGGCGCGGTTTCACGCGCGCGCCGAGGGGCCGATCGCGATTCTGCTGCCGCTGCCCGGGCGCGGCGGAAGCCTCAAGCGGCTGCACCTGTTTCTGCGCTGGATGGTGCGCTCCGATTGCATCGACCCCGGCGGATGGAACAGCGTGCTGCCGGCTCAGTTGATCGTACCCCTGGACACCCATATGCACCGGTTGGCGCGCGAACTTGGATTGACCGCGCGACGCAGCTGCGACGCGCGAACCGCACTGGAGATCACCGCGGCATTTCGCGGTGTCGATTCCGCCGATCCGGTGCGTTTCGACTTTTCCCTGACGCGGCTTGGGATTCATCCTGATCTGGGATACGCGACGCTGTTTGGTTTGTCCGGCGGTGGTTGGTCTGAAGCGCCACCTGAGCCGGACCGCCGGTGATTAACCGATCAGAAAGGTATAGGTGAGCACCACCGCAAAGAAGAGGGTAAAGAGCGTTGCCACCCCGTTGAAGGTGAAACGGAACTCGCGCACTGCCGAGAGCACCTCGAGGCGGTGCACCACCCCGTAGTAGAGCGCGACCGCAACCACCAGGGTTCCCCCAAAGATCAGAAACTTGTCCAGGTAGAATGCGCCCGAAATCGGCAGGGTGTGGCCGAAGAGCAGATCCATGATCGGAGCGGCAAACAGGCCTCCTCCGAGGCACATCGCACCCATCAACAGGGCAACCGAGTTCATGGCAAACGACCGGCCGGGAATCCGGGGAAGATCGTGGTGGGTCGCGACGTCCGAGGGTTCCGCCGCACGTTCACCGGCGGCTGCACGTTCGGGAAGGAACATCTGCAGATACTTCACGAAGACCATGGTGGTGCCCAGGTTGACCAGGTAGATCAGCGGCTCCCACGGTTGACCCGCAAGTCCCGCCTGGATGAGATACTTGGAAACGCTTCCGTTGAAGAAGGGACCTCCGGTGATGCCCAGAACGCCAAAGAGTGAGGCCAGAGCAAACAGCGGCGCCTTTGGCGCGATGTTGCGGATGCGGGTTATGTCCCGCGTGCCGGCGGCGTGGGTAATTGCGCCGGCGGTGATGAAGAGCAGCGCCTTGAAGAGGGCATGATTCATGATGTGAAACACGCTGCCCCAGTACGCGGCGTCGGTGCCGCTGTTCAGGCCCATGAGAATCAGCCCAACCTGGGAGACGGTGCTGAAGGCGAGGATGAGTTTGACGTCGCGGTGCACCAGCGCAATCGAGAATCCCACCACCGCGGTCACCAGCCCCAGGAAGAAGAAGAAGAGCGTGGTATCGAAGGCGGGCAGAAAGACCTGCTGCAGTCGAACCAGAAAGTAGAGCCCCACCTTGACCTGAAGCCCCGAGAGCACCGCCGATACGGCGGAAGGGGCGCTCAGCGCGCCGTGGGCGCTCGGGAGCCAGCTGAACAGCGGCAGGATGGCGGCTTTCAGACAGACCGCGGAGACAATCAAGGCGAAGGGCAGGGCGAGGGCGCGCGGGTTTTCGATCATGGCGACGCGGGTCGCCATGGTGGTCAGATCCAGCGTCCCGAGGCTCTTGTACAGGAATCCAACGCCCAGGAGAAAGAAGGTCATGCCAAAGAGGTTGATCACCACGTAGAGCAGACCGTCGTAGAGCGCCTGCTTGTCGCGTTTATACATGATCAGGGTGGCAATCGTGAGCATGCTGAGCTCGATCAGCACGTAGACGTGGAATATATCGCCGGCGAGAAACAGCCCGACGGTTACCCCCTGCAACATGATAAAGAGGAACTGGAAGGTGTTGTTCATGTAGCGCTTTCCGTAGTTGAACAGAAAGAGCAGCAGGAAGACGGTTGAGGTCAGCAGGACGAGGGTTATTGAAAGCCTGTCCGCAACCAGGGCGATGCCGATATTCTCGCTCCAGCCGCCCAGGTACTCCACCACCCGCCCGGCATCGCGGACGCGAGCCACGGCCAGAACCGCCAGCGTCGTGTGGGCGAGCTGCACACCGATAAGCAGGTGCTTGTAGACCGTGCGCGGGAGGAAGTATCCCAGCGTTGCGACAAAGACCGGGAGCAGTACCAGGACGTACAGAGGAATCATCGTTTGGGTACCCTGCGGATGACGTGTTCCCAGTCGGCGGTGCCGTGTTTGCGGAACAGGCTGATGAAGATGGTAAGGCTGACCGCCGTCACCGACAGTCCGATTACGATGGCGGTGATCATCAGCGCCTGGGGCAGGGGATCGGCCATCCGGGCGAAGTCGGTGTCGCCAATCGGCGGAATGCTGCCCGGCGTGTAGTTGACCGTGATCAGAAACAGAATTGCCCCGAAATCCATGATGTTCACCGAGACGATGGTCTTGATGATGTTGCGCTTGGTCAGCACCCCGTAGAGACCGATGAAGAAGAGCACCAGACTGATGTTCTGCGCGGTGACAAACTGCACGCTACCGGTCCTCGAAAAATGCGTAGCGAAAGACCACGATGGTCAGCCCCAGCGCGACCTTGAATCCAATCAGCAGGTTCATGAAGATCAGATAGGCTTCGTTCCACTGTGGGTAGCGGCGGCTCAGCGTTCCAAAGACAAACAGCACCGGTACCAGAATCAGCACCACCAGCAGCGCCTTCTCAACCAGGTGGGCGCGGTGAATGCTGAAGTCGTCGGTGTGAAAGACCAGATAGCGCCCGATAAAGAGCACCGCAAGAATTGCTCCGCCCTGGAAGCCACCTCCCGGGGTGTTGTGCCCGTTCAGAATGACGTAGAGCCCGAACACGATAATAAACGGATAGAGTACCCCGGTGATTACGGCAACAATGGAGGTGTCCTTCTCCACCGGCTCGATCATTTGTTGCCTCCGATGGTGAAGAAGTGCATCATGCCGATAACGCTGGTTATCAGGATCAGCGCCTCGAAGATGGTGTCGTACATCCGGTAGTTGAGGTAGATGGCGGCGACGGCGTTTCCCGCGCCGGTGTCCGCCGTGAAATTTTCGATGTAGTAGCGCGAAACCTCGTTGGGCAGCATCTCACGCTCTCCGTTGGAGAGATAGAGCACAAAGCCCATGAGGAGTACCACAAAGAGTACCACGGCAATCTGTTTCATGGGGTGTTCCCGCCTCCTGCGACGCTTCGATCGGTGTGCTTCACGAGGCTTCCTCGTGCAGGGCGAGCTCTTCGTCGTATCGGATGAACTTGCAGTTCAGATCCTGGTACCGCATGATGATCAGCATCTCAAGCTCATCCACGAAGTAGTTATCCTGGTTTCCGTAGACCGTCAGTTGCTCGCCCTCCTGCCGGATGATGAGATCGGAGGAGCGCTTCTCCAGCAATGAAGGAAGATCCTCCGGGGTGCAGATAATCTGGGGCTCCAGCTCCTTGGAGATACAGAACTGTTCGATCTCGCGCAGGAGCTGTCCGCGTCGCGTTCCTTCGATGATGTAGCGGTCGTCTACCTCGCGGAACATCTCGTTGGTAAAGCGGATGGTGTAGACGCGGTGGCGCTTCAGTGCGGTGAGGTAGAGCAGGGTCACCAGGCCGCTCGCCATGACCGCCTCGGCAATGGCAACGTCCGGCGCTCCGTAGTAGAGGTAGAGAAAGGAGAGCAGCAGCGAAAAGATGCCCAGGAAGATGACGGCCATGCGCAGAATCTGGGTCTCGACGGCAATGATGGCCAGCAGCACCAGAAGCAGGAGCAGGATTGCCTCGGTCATTCGCTACTCCCTTCGGCGCGTACCTCTTTACGAATGGTGTAGCCGCTGCTGTACGCGGAGTGCGCGATGGAATGGGTAGAGATAGGACTGGTGAGCAGCTCAAATACCAGAATGAGCAGCAACTTGAGCGAGAAAAAACTGAACCCCTGAATCAGCATGGCGCCGAAGATCAACGTGATGAACCCTACGGTGTCCACCTTCGCCGTGATCACCACGCGGGAGTAAAAATCGTGAAACGTCAATACGCTGTAGATGCCGATGGCCATGAAGACCAGGCTGATTCCCATCAGAATCTGTCCCGCGATCACGTTGATCATTCTTCCTTCCTCTCGATGAATCGGGCGATCAGCACGCTGCCGATGTAACCGAGTAACGAGTAGACAATGGCGATGTCGAGCAGAAAGGAGCGCTGAATAATCAGGGCAAAGACGATGATCGCCATGATGATCTTGGACGACACCAGGTTGAGCCCAAGAAGGCGGTCCCAGATGGTGGGTCCGATAATCACCCGGGTGATTCCCCCGATGGTCAGCAATGCCAGAACGGCAAGCACTACCGCATAGAAGTTCACTGCCGTCCTCCGCTGATGAGGGATTCAAAGTTGAGCTTGATCTGGGGGCCGGCCTCTTCGGGGTCGGTGGTGGTACAGTCGATCCAGATGACCTTCAGGGTATCTCCTTTACGGTCGAGGGTCACGGTGCCGGGCGTCAGAGTGATCGAGTTGGCCAGCAGCGATATGTGGAAGTCGCTGGTGAGGCTGGTCTTCACGTCGACGATGCCGACGTTGAGCTTTCGGGTGAGTACGCGATAGACCGCCTGAACGCCGGCCACGTAGATCTGCACGATGAGCGAAGCGACGTATCGTAACGCCGTCCAGAACCCCAGTCGGTACGTCTCCTGGTAGTCGCCCCGCAGGACGTACCGGTCGGTGACCAGCATGGTCCCCAACCCGATCAGGGCGCCCATCAATACCGTGGTACCGTCGATCCGCTCTTCCAGGATAACCCAGACAACGGCGAACACAATCATCATTTTTACGTAGTGCAGCAGACGTTTCATGCGCTGGGCTGAATATAGCAGATTCTTTCTGCGAGGGGGAACAGGAAAAACGTTGCAAAACCGCCGAGAATGTGGTACCAACCAAAGAACACTCGAAGAGTTGGTACAAGAACACTACCTGTCGTAAGAACCGGTGCAGAAACACCGGGAAGGAGCCAGCGATGCAGAAGTACGTTTGTGATGTATGTGGGTACATCTACGACCCGGCCGAGGGAGACCCTGACAACGGCGTCGACGCCGGAACCACCTTTGAAGCGCTCCCGGAAGACTGGGTCTGCCCGATGTGCGGTGCCGGGAAAGAGGACTTCTCTCCCGAAGATTAATCCTACGCGTGGAGCGCGGCCTGCCGCTTGTAGTGGTCTTCGATCACGAGGCAGGCCATCGCTTCAACCACGGGGACAATCCGCGGACAGATGCAGACGTCGTGTCTGCCTTCCGTACGGATCTCCCGTTCTTCCCCTGCCACATTTACCGTGCGCTGAGGACGCGCGATCGAAGAGACCGGTTTCACCGGAACCCGAAACACGATGTCGGCACCGGTTGAGATTCCGCCAATGATGCCGCCGGCGTTGTTGGTCAGGAAGCCGTCTGCCGACATCTGGTCGTTGTGCTCGCTCCCCGTCATATCAGCCACGCGAAATCCTGCACCAAACTCTATGCCCTTCACCGCGCCAATCGAGAGCATGGCGTGCGCAAGTTCAGCGTCGAGCTTGTCAAACACCGGCTCGCCAAGGCCGGCCACGACGCCGGAAATGCGACACTCTACAATGCCACCAACGCTGTCGAGCTCGTCCTTGCGAAGCGCAATGTGCTCCATCATTCGCTCCGCGGCCTGCATGTCGCACGCCCGCAGGAGATTCTTCTCGATTACCTCGGGATCGAAGGATTCGCAGGAGATCCCGCCCGCTTTGACGGTATAGGCCAGAACCGACACGCCGCGTCGAGCGAGTAGCTTGCGGGCCACCGCACCTGCCGCAACGCGCCCCGACGTCTCGCGTCCGGAGGCGCGTCCGCTGCCTCGCCAGTCGCGCATTCCATACTTCTTCAGGTAGGTGTAGTCCGCGTGGCCGGGGCGGAAGAGCTCCTTGATGCTGTCGTAGGCTGAGGGATCGGCATCCGAGTTGTAGAGAATCATCATCATGGGGGTGCCGGTTGCCTTCCCTTCAAAGTACCCCGAGACAATGTGAACCGTATCCGGCTCGTTCCGCGGAGTGGTGATGAAGGACTGCCCCGGTTTTCGGCGGTCGAGTTGAACCTGAACCTCTTCGGTGGAGATTTCAAGGCCCGGAGTGACGCCGTCGACGATAACCCCCACGGCGCCTCCGTGCGATTCTCCAAAGGTGGTGATCCGAAACGCGTGCCCGAATGTGCTGCCTGACATGAAGTTACCCCTGTACGATTCGGACCAGCAGATCCACGCTCGCTGCCGGGTCCAGGTTTTGAATATCGGCGATCTGGTCTGCTCGTTGTCGATACGCCGTATCGCGCCGGCGAAACAGTTCCGCAAACGCAGCGCGCGGGTCGTCACCCCGCAGAAAGGGCGGGATGCCTCGACGGACGATCCGGCGGAAGAGAACAGCTTCGTCCTGCAGAAGATACAGAAAAAGCCCGGTATCGGCCAAGCGTTCCATCGCCGGTTCGTTGTCGATTGTGCCGCCGCCGAGGGCAACCACATCCGGGGTGCGAAGCGTGGCGGGGTGAGCAATCACGGCGGCTGCTTCCGCCTCCAGCTCCTGGAATCCCGCCGGACCAAGCTGTTCGTAGATCTCTCTTACGGACGCCGGTGGGCCAAACGAATCGCGCGCGAAGAGATCCATGATGGTTGTATCGAGGTCCAGGAATGCGCGGTCGAGCCGCTCAGCGAGGAGTTCGCCGAGGGTGCTCTTCCCCGAGTGCTTGACGCCCATGAGGTAGATGCGTGAAGGCAGGCTCACGACGGAATGCTCCGCCTCAGGGGCACCGGCGAACGGCGATGATCCATGAATCGCAGATCCACGTGTACCGTGCGGCGAACGAAGAGAAACCCTCCGTCCGCGCGTACGCGAACTTCGGTGGTGAACCAGCCGGCGTCGTTGACCGCGAAATCCTGCTCCACAGTCATCTCGCGCACGAAGCGCGGCAGAGGAGTGACCGATGCTCGCAGGGCGATAGGGTGCCCGGTCTGTGGATTGAGCCACGCGGTACCGGAAATGGTATGTTCCGCGCCGGTCTGGGTGTAGCGGTACTCAACCGCCGGTGAGCCGCCCGGCGCACGCGCGGTCCCGACACGAACAAACGACACGGTGTTCTGAATGAGGGGATCAAAGGGGCTCTGCTCCACTGCCGCCATTGATGCCGCGCGCCCCTCATTGCCGGCATCCTGCGCATCGGAGCCAAAGAGCGGGTTCCCGGTTTCAAGGGATGCGGGGTCGAGCTCGCGACCGTCTTCGCGCGCTCGCAACAGGCGCGAAGCGAACTCACCGGTATCCGTGACCGAGACGGCAACCTCGATCTCGCGATGCGATCGGCGCACTCCCCGTCCGTCAAACTCCGCGGACTCGGTCTGCATCCGGGAAGCGTAGACGTCACGGTTCTGTTCAAAGTGCGAGACCGCCGCACTCCAGAGCGAATCGGCGGCAAGCGGCGATACGACCACCTGCACGCAGATAGCCATCAGCGAAACAAAAAGAGCACGATGCATTCGGGACACTCCGTGGTGCCGATACTATCGCGCGGCCACCTCGATTTCAACCAGGGGAGCGGGACGGGCGATTTCGTAGCCCTGTACGTAGTTCACACCAATTCCGGCAAGCTTCTGTTTGACGGATGCCGAGGTGACAAACTCTGCGATGGTTTTCATCCCCATGACGTGGCCAATACGGTGAATGGCCTCCACCATGGCCAGGCTGATCGGGTCGGTATCCACATCGCGAACAAACGAGCCGTCGATCTTGAGGTAGTCGACCGGAAGATTCTTGAGGTAGGCAAACGAGGTGAACCCGTTGCCAAAGTCGTCCAGGGCAAACGACACTCCGAGCTGCCGGAGCCGGTTCATGAAGCCAACTGCCCGGGAGAGGCTTTCGATGGCGGTTGTCTCGGTTACTTCAAAGCAGAAGAGCCCGGGATCGAGTTCCGATTCGTGGAAGGCCGAGACCACATAGTCGAGGAACGCCTCGTCTTTGATCGATGCACCGGATATGTTGATGCAGATCGTTCCACCCGGCTCCGGGCGGAGGGTTCCGCAGCGAATCTTCCCAATTACCGCGTTGAGCACCCATCGATCGATTACCGGCATGAGGTTGTAACGCTCCGCCGCGGGGATGAAGTCTCCCGGACTGACGAGGCTTCCGTCTTCCTCGCGAAGGCGGATCAGGATTTCGGTTTTGTTCGGATTAATGGGATCGATGGAAACGATCGGTTGGGCAAAGAGGACAAAGCGGTCCTCCTCGAGCGCGTGGGTAAGCCGGCTGATCCACTGCATCTCGCCGCGGCGCTTGAGGAAGGTGTAATCCGTTGTCTCATATACCTTGACGGTATTCCCACCCTCTTCCTTCGCGACGTAGCACGCGTCGTCGGCCGCTGCCAGCAGTTCGTAGACGTCTCCGCCGCCGGGAGGAATCGGTACCAGTCCCATACTCGCGGTAATGGTGAAGCTGTTCTGGTGCCAGATGAATTTTCGATTGAGCTTTGCCAGCAGCGCCACCGCACGCTCTACCCCCTGCTGCGCCGGCAGGTCGCCGAAGATGAGGCCAAACTCATCACCGCCGAGACGACCAACTATGTGGTGCTTCTCGACACTCTCAATGATTACCGCACCGATCTGCCGAAGCAGCTCGTCCCCGGCAATATGGCCGCAGACATCGTTGATGACCTTGAATTGATCGAGGTCGATGTAGAGGAAGACCCCTTCGCCGGAGCGCGCGGCTCCTTCGAGTCTGGCAAAAAATTCGTCGCGGTTGATCAGGCCCGTGAGGATATCGTGACTTGCCTGGTAGACGATGATATCGGACATCTTCTTGGCGTCGGTGACGTCTCGAAACGCGATCGTGCGTCCTTCACCGCTCTCGGATGAGTCGTGAATGGCCGAGACGGTGCCCTCAATCTGAACGCGCGCACCCTGCTTGTTTTTGATGTTTACATCTTCGAAGTAGAGGTTTTCACTTCGTGACCCCCCGTGAGCTGAGGGAAGCTGCACCCGCAGCCCGCTGTTGGAGTCATAGAGGCCAAACACGTCTGCGAGTGGCATTCCGTGGGCCTGCTCGTCGGTCCAGCCGGTGAGCGCTTCGGCGACAGGATTCAGGAACTGAATCCTGTCGTTTTCGTCGGTGGCAATGATTCCGTCGGCCACGCTGTTGAGAATGGCGGCCAGTTGCCGCTCGTGCTGCTTGACCGCGCGGTGAAGGCGGCTCTTGTGCAGCGCCATGTCGATGGTGGTGTAGAGCTCGCGCTCCTTGAACGGTTTCAGTACGTAGCCGTACGGCTCGGCTGCCTTTGCACGCTCCAGGGTGCGCTCGTCGGCATAGGCAGTGAGGAAGATCACGGGGATCCGGGCGCGTTCGCGGATGGCAAGTGCTGCGTCAATTCCATCCGTCTCTCCCGACAGCATGATGTCCATCAGGATGATGTCGGGAAGGAGCTCGTGTGCAAGCTCAATTGCGCGCTCGGCAGTAGAGGCAACCCCGGCAACCTGGTACCCGAACTTCTCCAGGCGGCGTTGAAGGTCTATTGCGATGATGCGTTCATCCTCGACAATCAGGATTCGATCCATTGCCTATACCTGTCGCCCGTTTCCATAAATTCGCATAGTAACGATGTTAGCATTATTGGAGTAAAAAAGCAATAGAAGTTTTCGCGGGGGGCAAAAAAAACGCGCGCGCTTCCGAGGAAGCTTCGCGCGCGCTCAACGGCGGCTCGAGCCGCTCCGCTTACAGCTGAAGCACCCGCTTCAACCGCTCCGGGTCCATACGGAATGCGGCACCTGCTCCCTGCATGAAGTGATACTTCTCCAGGAGGTGCATGCCGAGCTCCGAGAAGAGAATCGATTCGCCGGTCGGCGCGCCGTTCTGTATCAGCTCGACCTGGGCGTTGACCTTGCGAAAGATCCCATCTTCAAAGGGAGAGGGGAGGAAGCCGCGCGCCTCGCTGACGCGGACAATCCAGTTTCCGTCAACGGTGACGGGCTCTTCCAGCCCCTTCCGGCCCTCTTCCATGAGGTGGCGCATCCGGGCAATCGCCTCCTCGAAGCTGACGCCGAGGGTTTCCATGGTCGCCTCGTCGTCCGCGATAATGTCGACGATGGGCCGTTTGTCATTACCGAGGAAGCCGTCGGCGGTAATCACGCCGGGTTGCATGTTTGCCTGCGCCTTGCTGTATTCCGGAGACATCTTCATAACGGCACCTCGTGGTTACGCAAATTTATCAAAGTAGATCTTGTCTTCGGTCATGCCGTGTTCGCGCATGACGGCCATGCACGCGTCGAGCATACCCGGGCTTCCACACAGATACCCCTCTTTGGGTTTCTCCTGCGAGATCTCTTCCTTCAGGTACCGGCCGAGGACCTCGGTGATGAGGCCGGTCTCGCCTTTCCATTCGTCTTCGGGCTGGGGCTCGGACAGCGCGGCCACGAAGTGGAACCGCTCGTGCTCGTTCTGCATCTTCTCCAGCTCGTCGAGGTAAAAAAGATCCTTCTTGGTACGGGCGCCGAAGAAGTACCAGATGTCCCGGTCCTTCATCTTGTCTTTCTCGATGAAGTCATAGAAGATCGACTTGAAGGGCGCCATACCGGAGCCGCCTGCCACACAGATCATTGTAGCATCGGTTTCCCGAACATAAAACTCCCCAAACGGCGCGATCACCTTCATTTTTTCGCCCTCTTTCAGGCGGTCGTGGACGTAGGTGGTCACAATCCCACCGGGCACCAGGCGGACAAGAAACTCCACGTGGTTTGTGTCGCTGGGGACGGAGGACATGCTGTACGCGCGCTGGGTACGGTCCTTCACCTTGTCGTAGGGGGGCACTTCGATCTGGCCGTACTGACCCGCCCGGAAGTCAACCGTCTGCCCCTCGTCGAGTTTGAAGTACACTTCCTTGATGTCGTGGGTAACGTCGCGGATTCGCTCCACGGTACCGGTGTACTGCTTGATCTTGAACAGATACTCCGGGATTTCAATGCCGATGTCCGCCTTCAACTTGACCTGACAGGAGAGCCGTACGTTGTTCTGGATCTGCTCCTTGTTGAGATAGGGGAGCTCGGTGGGAAGGTGGGGACCGACGTCCGAGTTCACCTTCACCTTACACTCTCCGCAGCTGCCACGGCCGCCGCAGGCAGACGGCACGAAGATGCCGCTTTCCGCCAGGGTGACCAGAAGATTGGCCCCGCCGTTGACTTCCAGTTTCTTGGAACCGGAATTGACGTCAATCGTTACCTCGCCGTAGTTGTTGACGATACGGTCGGTGATCGAAATCAGGGCGGCAAGTGCGGCGCTGATGCCGGATACGGCCAGCGGCGCGACAAAATAGGCAAGGTTCAAAGCGGTACTCCTTTCTCGTTACTGGACCTGCAGGAGGCCCGCAAAGCCAATGAAGGCCATCGCCATGAAGCCGATGGTGATAAACGTCAGTCCCGCGCCCTGAAGGCCCGCGTGCACCTTGGACTTCTCAGTCTTTTTGCGGATGGCCGAAAGCGCCATGATGGCGAGCCACCACCCGAGGCCGGATCCAAAGCCGTAGATTGCCGACTGCACGAAGTTGTACTGACGGATCTCCATGAAGAGCGACACACCCAGGATGGCGCAGTTAACCGTGATCAGCGGCAGGAAGATGCCGAGGCTCAGGTAGAGTGTCTGCGAGACCCGGTCGATGATCATTTCCAGCATCTGTACCACCGAGGCGATCACGATGATGAAGACAATGAACCGCAGGTAGACCAGGTCAAGCGGAACGAGGACGTAATTCAACACCACCCAGTTCAGCGCGGTTGTGATGGTGAGCACCACTACGACAGCCAGGCCGAGCCCGTTTGCCGACTTGGAATCTTTGGAGATGGCGATGAAGGAGCACATCCCCAGGAAGTTGGCGAGGAGGATGTTGCTGGTGAAGATCGACGCAAAAAAGAGCGAAATTGGATGAATTGCTGGTGCCATGCTGTGCTCCTTAGGTGACCGGCTCGCCCTGCCGGTGCATGATGGTCTTTCCAATCCAGACGATAAGCCCGATCAGGAAGAATGCGCTCGGGGGCATGACCATGATGGTCCACGGGGTGAACCCTTCGGGAAAGATCCGCACACCGAAGAGGCTGCCGAATCCCAGCAGCTCCCGAACAAAGGCGATGACGAGCAGCACGCCCATATACCCCAGCCCGGACGTCATGCCGTCCCAGAAGGAGAGAATCGGTCGGTTGCTCTGCGCGAACGCCTCGGCACGCCCCATGATGATGCAGTTGGTGATGATGAGGCCGACGTAGGGCCCCAGGTTGCGGCTTACCTCGGGCAGGTAGGCGCGCAACACAATGTCCACAATGATCACGTAGAACGCGATGATCAGGGTCTGCACCACCATTCGCACCTTGCGCGGAATAAAACTCTTCATCAGCGAGACCGTCAGACTTGACATCGCCGTGGTGAAGACCACGCCAAGGGTCATGATCATCGTGTTGGTCAGGAGGTTGGTCACGGCCAAGGCCGAACAGATCCCAAGCACCTGCACAAATATTGGATTCGACGTCCAGAGATTGGTCTTCAGGATCGCACCGGGATCCTTGACCGCGGTATCGCTCATGCTTCACCTCCGAGCGCGCTGCGAAGATCACGCAGTGTCTGGTTGAGTATTCGATCCATCGACATCGAGGTTCCGGTGGCCCCGGTGATGGCATCGGCTTTGCCGTCTTCGCCTTCGGTGTTTCCGTCGCGGATCAGTTGCACCCCGCCGTCAACCAGCCGAAGCCCGCGGAACTGTCGCTGAAACCACGGTTCGTCGATCCGGCCACCGAGGCCGGGAGTCTCATTGTGGTCGATGATGTCGAGGCCGATGATTGTCTCTACGTCGGCGTCCACAGCCAACGTTATGTTGATGGGGCCCCAGAGGCCGGCGCCGCCGAAGATGCCCGCGTAGCGCGTCTCGCCGTCTTTGGTCAAGCGAAAGAGTTCGATGCCGTTTCGCGTGACCGTCTCGATCTCGGCGAATCGTTCAAGCACTTCCTCATCGTCGTTGAACTCAATGGTGAGCGCTCGCAGGACGGCCCGTTTCGTGCGGAGCTCCTGGTTTAACTGCACCTGCTCCCGAGTGGCCTGATGCGTTATCGAGAGCAGAAAGACAAACGCAAAACAGACAACGAATGAGAAGACAATCGTATAGCCAAGGCTCTGCTTGTTCATGCCTTCACTCCTTCGGCAACCGCGGGGGCGGGCGCCGCCTTCTTTTTCTTCTTGGTAACGAGGTCATCGAGCAGGGAGGCAAATACGTTTCCAATCAGCACCCCGAAGCTCGTCCCTTCCGGAAACCCCGCAAGGTTTCTGATGACAATGGAGACCGAGCCGATGAGGATCCCGTAGAGCCATTGTGCGGCCGGCTTGTTGGGCGCGCTCACCGGGTCGGTCGACATGAACACCGCCACAAACAGGATGCTGCCGGAGAGAATGGCGTACTCAGGTGGGTAGTTTGGCGACATGCCGGAGTAATAGAGGGCGGTCATCAAGCCTCCGGCTCCGATCAGCGTTCCGAGGATCAGCCGCCACTGCGCGGTCTTGGTGACTACCAGATAAATTCCGGCAAGGATAATGAGCACGGCCGAGGTTTCCCCCATGGATCCGCCGGTAAACCCGAGCAGTACGTCCATCAAGGCCGGCACCTCCCCGCGGTCAAGAAGGGCAAGCGGGGTGCCCGCGGACACCGCGTCAATTCCGGCTTGGCCGATGGTGCCGAACGCGCCGGGGCGCATGAATCCGTTGGCGAAGATGGCTGGAAACGAGATCCATACGAAGATTCTCGCCGAGATCGCGGGGTTAAAGATGTTCCGACCGAAGCCGCCGTATACTTCCTTCGCGAAAAAAACGCCGAAAATGATGCCCACTGCCGCAATCCAGAGTGGGATGGCCGGCGGGAGGATGAGCACGAAGAGCATGCAGGTTACCAGAACCGCTTCGCTCACTTTCTTACCGCGGGTCTTCTCCACCAGGTACTCGGTGAGGATGCCCAAGGGAAAGATTACCGCACTCAGCGCCAGTACCCGCCACCCGTAGTTGTACAGGGAGAACAGATAAATCGGAACGAGCGAGTAGATCACCTTGCGCATGATGGGCTGTTTGATGAACAGGTCTTTGTACACGATGCCTCCCTGAAAAGAAATCTGTTTCATCTATATAGATACTATTTTATCCTATTGGGGATTATACTAACTCGATACATAAAAGTACAGATATTCGGTGAAGATCGCGGAAAAATTATCGAGTAAAATAGTCAGAAAAGCACCGAGAAGTCGGTTTCCCGGTGAAGTATGGCTTGAAAAAAACCGGCAAATGGTTACATTAGACGCATACCGTGTCGGAACGGGAGCATTCTTTCCCATCTCCACCTGGTTTCACTCATTCTCGCGCCGTATTGCGCGCGAGCACGTGCTACGGATCTCGCTCAAGGAGGGCAAGATGGACATCAACGCGATGTTCGATGTGTTGGAACGACTCATTGATAAATCGAAGGTTGCCGTACTGGCGAACATGGATGCGCAAGCCACCCCCCGGCTTCGCTGGATGACCCCCGCGCTGATCCGCGGCAGGGACGGCTTTCTCTACGCACTGACGGCGCCCGATTTCGCCAAGACGGCTCAGCTGAAGCAGCATCCGGAAGTCGAGTGGATGATCCAGGGCCCCGGTCTTCAGGAAATCCTGCGAGTCCGCGGCAAGGCCCTCCTGGTGGATAACCCGGCGTTGAAAGCCGATGTGCTCGAAGCACTCGGAGGCCGGCTCGGGACGTTCTGGAAGAAAAACCCCGATCCATCGAACATGGTGGTTCTGGAAACGGTGATCGAAGAGTGCTGTTACTCCAAGCCGATGACCGACGAATCCTTCACTGCTACGGTACGCTGACTCAAGGAGACCCCTGATGGCAAAAAACCAGGAATCATCGAAGAAATCGGAATCCCCGCAGAAGTACGACAAGAAGTTTCTCACCGGGCTGCTCGTCGACATGCTGAATATCCGCCGGTTTGAAGAAAAAGCCGCACAGATGTACGGGCTGAAGAAGATCGGCGGATTCTGTCACCTGTACAACGGTCAGGAGGCGGTTGCCGTTGGTTCGGTTGCAGCCCTCGATCTGAAGCGAGACTATATCCTTACCTCGTACCGCGACCACGGACACGCCCTCGCGGTTGGAATGAGCGCCGACTCCGTCATGGCCGAGCTCTTCGGCAAGATCACCGGCTGCTCGCGAGGGAAGGGCGGATCAATGCACATGTTTGACGCAGAGCGACACATGCTCGGCGGAAACGGCATCGTAGGCGCCCAGATCCCGATTGCAACCGGCGTCGCGTTTGCCTCCAAGTACAAGGGTACCGACGGCGTCACGCTCTGTTATTTTGGTGATGGAGCGATTCACCAGGGTGCGTTCCACGAGTCGCTCAACCTGGCCGCGGTGTGGAAGCTGCCCGCGATCTACATCGTCGAGAACAACAACTTTGGCATGGGTACCGCCGTGCGTCGCGTCTCGTCGGTGGACGATTTCTCGGTCAAGGCGGCCGGGTATGACATCCCCGGCAAGGTGGTCAACGGAATGGATGTGCTGTCGCTCTACGAGGACCTGAAAGAGGTCATCGCCGACGCGCGCAAGAACAGCCGACCGTGGCTGCTCGACGTGAAAACCTACCGGTACAAGGGCCACTCGATGAGCGACCCCGCCAAGTACCGGACCAAGGAAGAGCTCGAGAAGTACAAAGAGCAGGATCCCATCCTGCTGCTCAAGGCGCGCATGCTCAAGGACAAGCAGATTACCGAAGACGAGTTCAAGAAACTCGATGACGAGGCGAAGAAGATCGCCCAGGCGTCCGTAGACTTTGCTGAGAAGAGCGAAGAGCCGGCGCTTGAGACCATGTACGAAGACATCTACGCGTAAGAGAAGGAGTGGAGGCCCAATATGGCTGAGATTGCAATTCGGGACGCCCTGAGACAGGCGCTCGAAGAAGAGATGAACCGGGACGAAACCGTCTTTCTCATGGGCGAAGAGGTAGGCGAATACAACGGCGCCTATAAGGTATCCCGTGGTCTTCTTGACACGTTTGGTCCCAAGCGGGTGCTCGACACCCCGATCGCGGAACTTGGGTTCACCGGACTGGGCGTGGGGGCGGCCATCGCCGGTCTGCGGCCGGTGGTGGAGTGGATGACCTTCAACTTCGCCCTGCTCGCCCTTGACCAGGTGATCAACAACGCCGCCAAGATGCGGCACATGTCGGGCGGACAGCTCAAGTGCCCCATTGTCTTCCGTGGCCCCAACGGACCCGCTGAGTTTCTCTCGTCGCAGCACTCGCAGGCGTTTCAGAGTTTCCTGGTGCACGTACCGGGGCTCAAGGTTGTAGCTCCTGCCACCGCCTACGACGCGAAGGGTCTTCTCAAAAGCGCCATCCGGGACGACAACCCGGTGGTGATGCTGGAGTCCGAGATGGCCTACGGCTGGACCGGAGAGGTGCCCGACGAAGAGTACCTCGTTCCGATCGGAAAGGCAGACATCAAGCGCGAAGGAAGCGACGTCACCTTGATTGTCCATTCCAAGCCGCTGAAGATGGCGCTGGAGGCGGCCGATGAGCTCGCCAAGCAGGACATCCACGCGGAGGTCCTGGACCTTCGCTCGCTGCGTCCGCTGGACGAAGAAGCGATCTATGAGAGTGTTCGCAAGACCCACCGCTGCGTGGTGATCGATGAGTCGTGGCCAATGGCGAGCGTGGGCTCGCACGTCGCGTGGCTGGTGTCCAAAAACTGCTTTGACGAACTGGACGCCCAGGTTGAGCTGGTCGCGTCGGAAGACGTTCCCATGCCCTACAACCACCGGCTGGAGCTGGCCGTGCAACCGTCGGTTGAGAAGATCATCAAGGCGGTCAAGACCGTTCTCTACATCAAATAGGAGGGAGACAATGGCGGAACAGATTCTGATGACGGCGCTCTCTCCCACCATGGATGAGGGAACGCTGGTTGCGTGGAAGAAAAAAGAGGGCGACACGGTCAATTCCGGTGACGTGCTCTGTGAGGTAGAAACCGATAAGGCCACCATGGACTACGAGTCCACCCAGGAAGGGGTGCTGCTCAAGATCGTCCTGCCGGAGGGCAAGTCCGCGACGGTTGGGCAGGTGATTGGCATCATCGGTGAGAAGGGCGAAGACTACGACGATCTGATGCCGTCGGCCGATTCCGGCGCGAAGGCAAAAAGCGATGCAAAGTCCGACGCCGGGCAGAAAGATGAAGGCCCTTCCAGGGATTCAGCCGCTGCCAAAGACACCGCCGAAGACACCGCCGAAGACACCGCCAAAGAGAGCAGCAGCGACGCGAAGAAACCCGATTCCGCATCGGGTGGTACCTCTTCCGGCGCCGCCGCGAGTGGGTCGACCGATGGCTTCATCAAGGCGTCGCCCCTGGCGCGCAAGATCGCGCAGATGAAGAACATCGATCTCTCGCAGGTGAACGGAAGCGGTCCCGACGGCCGCATCGTGAAGCGCGACGTGGAAGAGTTCCAGCCGCAGGCCGGCGCTGCGTCGGGACGTACCGCCTCACAGCCGGCGGGCGACCAGAAGATCCCGGTGAGTGGCCGCCGCGCCGTGATCGCAAAACGGCTCGCGGAGAGCAAGTTCCAGGCGCCACACTATTACGTAAAAACGTCGGTCAACATGGAGCAGGTCATCGCGGCGCGAACCGCGCTGAACCGGGAGCTTCCGCAGAAGGCGGGATTCAACGCCTTCATCGTCAAGTTTGTGGCCGAGGCGCTGAAGCGTCACCCGGTGGTGAACTCATCGTGGCAGGGAGATCACATCCTGCAGTTTGGCAGCATCGACATCGGGCTTGCGGTTGACGCGGGCAACGGGCTCATTACCCCGATCATCCGCAACTGCGGAAACCGCGGCGTGACCGACATCGACAACGAGCTCAAGGTGCTGATCGAGAAGGCGCAGAACAACGCGCTCAAACCCGAGGAGTACACCGGCGCAACCTTTACCATCAGCAACCTCGGGTCCTTCGGGATCGAAGAGTTCACCGCCATCATCAACCCGCCGGGGGCGGCGATCCTTGCGGTCGGAGAGACAGTCAAGACACCGGTGGTCAACGACGCCGACGAGGTAGTGGTCAAGCCGATGATGAAGCTCAGCCTCTCCAGCGATCACCGTGTAATCGACGGGGCCGCCGCTGCGCACTTCATGCACGAGCTCAAACTGATGATGGAGAACCCGGCGCGGGTGCTCTTCTAAGAGAAACGGAGAAGACCATGGCATCATACGACTACGACCTTCTGGTAATTGGGGCGGGACCCGGCGGCTACGTTGGGGCGATCCGCGCCTCCCAGCTGGGACTGAAAGCGGCAATTGTAGAAAAAGATAAGCCGGGAGGCGTCTGCCTCAACGTGGGATGTATTCCCTCCAAGGCGCTCATTCATCAGGCCGAGCTCTACCACTCGATTCACGCGCTGGAAGCGATGGGAATCGCGGTGGACAGGAAGGGTTTCAGCTACCAGACGGTCTTCAAGAAGTCCCGCGAAGCCGCCGACCGCCTTTCTCGCGGGGTACAGTCGCTCATCAAGAAGAACAAGATCGAACTGATCGCCGGCGAGGCCAAGCTCACCGGCGCACACGAGGTCAGCGTTGGGGGGAAGAAGATCAGCGCGAAGTACGTGATGATCGCCACCGGGTCGCGGCCCAAGGAGATTCCCGGCTACGAGTTTGACGAAGAGCTGGTGCTCTCGTCCACCGGCGCACTGATGCTGGAGAAGCTGCCCAAGGAACTGCTCATTCTTGGTGCCGGCTACATCGGGATGGAGTTTGCCCACGTGATGAGCACCTTTGGCGTGAAGGTAACCGTTGTCGAGATGCTCGATCAGATTCTCCCGCTGTCGGACAAAGAGGCGGTGGAGGTGTTGTACAAGGACTTTCACAAGCGGGGAATCGTGATGATGACCGGTACCAGGGCGACCGGCCTCAAGAAAGGGAAGTCCGGCGTCGAGCTCTCGATCGAAACCAAGGACGGCAAGAAGGAGACCCTCAAGGCGGACAAGCTGCTGGTTGCGGTAGGGCGCAGCCCCAACACCGAGGGGCTCGGGCTGGAAAGCGTTGGCGTCAAGACCGAGAAGGGCTACATCACCGTTGGCGATTATTATCGCACCAGCGTGGAGAGCGTCTTCGCCGTGGGTGACTGCGTGCCGTCGCTCGCTCTTGCGCACGTTGCGTCCAAGGAAGCCGAAATCGCCGTGGAGCACATGGCCGGCAAGCACCCCGAGAAGCGGCTGCCTGTGGAGCTTGTTCCGGCGGCCATCTACACCGAACCGCAGCTGGCGAGCTTTGGCCCCACCGAAGCCGAGCTGAAAGAAAAGAAGACCGCGTACGAGAAGGC
>SLTF01000173.1 GCA_007130025.1 Spirochaetales bacterium
GCCGCCCCGGGGAGTTTCGCTTTTCGGTGATCGGCCTCGATCACGGCCACATCATTGGGATGACGGCGGGTCTGGTGGATGCCGGTGGTGAGCTGGTGGCGGTCTTCGACCGCGACGGAGAAAAGGCACGGCGCTTTGCCGCCGACTTCCCCGGCGCGAAGGCGGTCGATCACGAGAACGCCGTTCTGTCGGATCCCTCGGTGCAGCTGATCGCTTCGGCAATTGTGCCCAACCAACGCGGCCCGCTGGGGTTGCGAGTGCTGGACGCCGGTAAACACTACTTCAGCGACAAGGCACCGTTTACCGACCTGGCTCAGCTCGCCGCGGCGCGTGAGGCGGTGCGGCGCACTGGTCTGAAGTGGGCGGTCTGCTACAGCGAACGGGTGCAGAACGAGGCGGCGGTGCGGGCCGGTGAGCTCATTCAGGAAGGGGCGATCGGGCGGGTGCTGCAGGTCATCGGTATGGGCCCGCATCGGCTCAACGCACCGTCTCGGCCTGACTGGTTCTTTGAGCGCGAACGGTACGGCGGCATCCTGGTCGATCTGGGCAGCCATCAGATCGAGCAGTTTCTGCACTTTGCGGGGGCACGGTCGGCGCGGGTGGTACACAGCAAGGTCGGAAACCTGGCGCATCCTGAGTTTCCGGAGCTGGACGATTTTGGCGACGCCTCGCTGGTTGCCGACAACGGTGCAACCGCGTACTTCCGCGTGGACTGGTTCACTCCCGATGGGCTCTCGACCTGGGGTGACGGAAGGACCTTTGTGCTCGGAACCGACGGCTACATCGAACTGCGCAAGTACGTTGATGTGGCACGGAAACAGGAGGGCGATCAGATCTACCTGGTGGACCACCGCGGAGAGCACCACTTCCCGGTGCACGGCACGGTGGGGTTTCCCTACTTTGGCGCTCTGATCCGCGACGTTCTGGACGGGACCGATCTCGCCATGCCACAGGACCAGACCTTCCTCGCCGCGGAACTCTGTATCGTGGCGCAGCTGCAGGCGGAACGGATCGTTTCGACCATGTGATCGGCTTGACAACCTCGTGCATCTGGCTACCCTGTGTCCGGGGGAACACGTGGAGCTGAACCGTACGGACGATGATGAGTTTGAGCTGGTTACGACCCGCGGGGGCGACCGGGGGGAGTCGGGGTACTACTCCGGAGAGCGACGTCGCAAGGATGATCTGGTCTTCGCCGCTTTGGGTGACATTGACGAGACCAACAGCGCCATCGGCGTTGCGAGAGCGGCACTGAACGCCGCGCGAAACGACGACTTTGGTCTTCTGGAACTGCAGCGACGGCTGCTGCGTCTCTCCTCCATGGTGGCGACCTCTCCGGGGCACGAGCTGTACGCGGCGTTCGACCACATCGGAGATTCGGACGTCACCGCGCTGGAGCGCCGGCAACGCGAGTTGCTGGCGGTCACTCGCATCGATCCGGTGTTTGTTCTGCCGGGGTCGTCGGGTGTTTCGGCTGCGGTCGATCTCGCGCGGTCGGTCTGTCGGCGTGCCGAACGCACCCTGGTTGCAGTGATCCGCGAGCGGGCCCGCCACGATCTTCACCTCTGTCAGAACTATCTCAACCGACTCTCCGACTACCTGTTTATTCTCGCGCGGCACGTCGACCAGACTCAGGATGTCGACCAGCGCTGATGAGCGGGCCCAATCTGGTGCATGACTTTCACCACAACGAAGCCGCGCTCGAAGCAGCCGAGGCGATGAATCGGCTTGGAGCGGATCGCACCCCGTTCCTGTTCGTATTCGACTACGCGGTACGGAAACCGTTGGTGATACCACTTGCGGAGTGCGATCCCAGCCAGGTTCGGTACGCCATGCCGCTTGGGAGTAACGATACTCCGACCTCGGGTGTGCAGGTCACGCGACCGTCGATCCGGGTCGTGGAGCCGCCCTCGCCGGCACGGTATCGCGCCGCCTTTGATCGGGTGCACGAGCATCTGCGCCTCGGCAACTCCTACCTTATCAATCTGACGCTTCCGACGCGTATCGAGGTGAGCGGCACGCTGCTCGATCTGTTCCAGCACAGCCACGCAAAGTATCGACTCTGGCTGCGAGACCAGTTTGTGGTCTTCTCGCCGGAGCCCTTTCTTTCCATCCGCGGAAATCTGGTTTCGTCCTGTCCTATGAAGGGTACGCGGGTTGGGGCGGGGCCCGTCGCGGAGCAGGAGCTTCTCGCCGACGAGAAAGAGCAGGCCGAACACATCACGATCGTGGACTTGATTCGTAACGACATCGGGCGTATCGCTCGGGCGGTGCGGGTGGAACGATTCAGGTATCTGGAGACCATCTACGCCGACACCTACGCGCTGCAGCAGATGAGCTCGCGCATCGAGGGCGTTCTGGACGCTGATTGGCAGAGTCACATGGGAAGCCTGTTGCTCGCGACACTTCCCGCGGGTTCGGTGACCGGTGCACCAAAGGCGATGACCTGTCGCATCATCGAGGAGGTGGAGCAGTACGACCGGGGATACTACACGGGAGTCGCCGGCATCTTCGATGGAGACTGTCTCGACTGCGGGGTGCTGATCCGGTTTGTCGAGCAGGACGCGACGGGTACCCTCTGGTTCAAGAGTGGGGGAGGGGTCACCATCTACAGTAACGGTGACCGTGAGTATGAAGAGCTGCTGGCCAAGATCTATGTGCCCCTGCTTCGAAACGATTCGCGTTGAGGCGGGGTCGGCGAGACACCTCGACTACCATCAGCGCAGAGTAGCGGCAACGCGTCGGGAACTCTTTCCGGCCGCACCGCCCCTCAATCTGAAGGCTATGATCCCATCGGACCTCCCCGCCGATGGGGTGTTCCGGCTTCGTATCGTCTATGGAGAGATGGTCGAGTCGGTTACCGTTGAACCCTACCATCGTCGAGCGATCCGTTCGTTGGCGTGTGTGGGAGCCAACGGTCTGGACTATCACCGAAAGTACGTTGACCGTGCGACGCTCAATGCGCTCAAGGCGTCCTGCCCCGACGCGGACGACGTCATTCTGGTGCAGAATGGTCTGGTGACCGACAGTTCGTACAGCAA
>SLTF01000449.1 GCA_007130025.1 Spirochaetales bacterium
CACCAGCGAGCTCGAGTTCGTCGGCGTAACGCGATCGGGGAGCCAGTACTACCGGTAGGGGTGGGAATCGCCCTCGCTACCGGGCCGTGATGGTAATGATCAGCCGGTCCTCGTAGTAGCCCGCCGGAAGCGTCGGGCTGCCCGTGTAGGAGATGCGGAGGTCTCGCGTCAGCCAGTCGGGGCCGGCCAGGCCGAGCGATTCCGTTACCACCGCGGTACCGTTGACCCATGGACCCGTTGCGACGCCACCGTAGCTCAGCGAATAGACCAGTGTTCCCGCGCTGCCGGTGTGGGCAAGGAAGGGTTGCGTGTGGCCCGCGCCGGCGGCGGCAAGGTTGGCGCTGGTGATGCTGACCTCGTAGCCGGTGTCGGCGTTGCTGCGTTCGTGGACGGTGGCGATGAGGCGGTTTGTTACCGTGATCGTGAGATCCATGGTGCGAATGCCGGGCTCGGGGACGGCGAACATGTCGACCAGGCGCGCCATGCGGGCGGTTACCGTGACGGTGGCGCTGTCCACCAGTACGTGGGTGGCGGGGTCACCGGGTACACCGCGGTAGAGACGCAGCTGCATGGTGTCGTTGTAGGTGCCCGAGGCGCGGAACTGGTTCGTCGGAATCTCATAGAAAATTGGGAAGGCTTCGATTCTTGCCACGCCCGAGTCGGTTGCAAAATCGCTCGACGTGACCACGTTGGCCGCCGAGAATCCGGTCGCGTCGGGGCTGGTCAGGATGGGCGTTCCTCCGTTGGGCGCCGACGGAAAGAGTTGGTAGGGGAGTTCAGCGCCCATCAGCGACTCGTGGGTGAGTCGGCGCGCCGCGTAGGTGCCGCCCCCGGCGGTTGCCGCCAGAAACCAGTCGGGCACGGCGGTTCCCTGGTGCTCAATGGGGATCTCCACCATCACCAGGGTTCTCTGCTCGAACGAGGCGTTGGCGTAGATCGCTCCCGGGGGACCGGCGAGCCGAAAGATATCCTGGGCAGCCGCCGCACGTACCACGAATACCGCGCAGAGCACGAGGACAACGAGTCGGCGGGTGCGATGTGCGTTCACGGGCGTTCCATGGTTCACGTTCTCACTGCTCGCGGGGTTGCAGCGTGCCCAGGTCGCGGCGCTGCTCGCCGTTGGCTTCCAGGGTCAAATCATACACCAGCATGCGGCGGCCTTCCACCCGCAGCACGTAGCTTCCCGGCAGAATCTCCGGGAGTTCGAAGTAACCCGCTTCGTCGGTGAAGAAGGCGGTGCCGTCGTCGATGGTTCCCAGCAGCAGCGGGACGGGGCGGCCGAGCTGATCGACCAGGATGCCGCTCGCGTGGATTCGTCGTACGGGGTCGATGCGGATGTGAGTGCCCGACCGGTAGGTTGGCTGTACCAGCCACGCGAGCTCATCGGCGTCGATCGACGGGTCGAAGTCTTCCATCTCCACCGAGACCTCCTGCGGCTGGTGAGAGCGCACGCCGCCGAGCAGCACCGGCCCTCCCTGAATGGTGGTCTCCTGTCCGGGACGACCCCGCCGCAGAATGAAGGTGTGATCGGCCACGTGGTCCGCCGGCGAGATAATGATGAACGAGTCCGAGATGGGGCGGGTGACCGCGGTCGCCCCGTCGGCGTGAACCACGGCGCTCTGCGCACGAAGCGAGCTGCTGTTGCGTACGTTCCCCTCCGCCGGTGTGAACGAGAGCACGTGGTTGAACGAACTCTGCAGCAGCTCGTTGCGGTAACCCGCTCCGCCGGAGACTACCGCGATCCGCTCGGGATCGGCCGGAACCTGCACCGAGGCGCGGTAATCCCACGGGTCCACGGTCTCGTCGTGGTAGCGGTTCCAGAACGCGCCGAAGTCCTGCGTCACCAGGTTCTGCTGCAGGAAGAGGTTTTGCCGCCGTTCGGGAAAGGCGGCCGAGATATTGACGCTCGCAACAAAGAAAAGCGAGGTGTCGTAGACAAAACCCGCATCGACGCGGACCGTGGTGCGGCTTCCCGCCGCGGTCCGAAGCGATCCGAGTCCTTCCACCCGATGCGCCTGCCCGATGAGGTCGTAGCCCCAGATGAGCCGCGGGGTAAGGGCCATGCGCGTGCCGGTGATGAAGGTCATGGCTGCACCGGCGGTGATGTCCTCGGTGAGCAGGGCGCCCGTCCTGTCCACCGAACGGCGCCACCGGCCGGTGACGTCCAGATTGCGGTAGCGCGCCGCACGTGCGTCAATCCAGGTGTAGCGTACCGGAACGGATATCGTCTGCCGCTCTTCGGGGCCAATCCCCACGTCGGTGCCGAAGGTAAAGGTACCCACCGGCGTTGCCGTCAGCAGCTCCACGCCGGCATCGATCTGCTGCACCAGGTCGGGTGGCGGTTCATCGTCGCCGGTGTATCCCGGCGCGAGTTCCACTCCCTGGCGGAAGCCCATGGTAAGGGTGTCGGTCACCCCGATGCGCTGGTAGGAGGCGACCACCGGACGGTCCGGATCGCGATCGGCCACTCCGGCGGCGACGCCCGCGTCGAGCTCGCCGGGGTCGAGCAGGCGAGTGTCGGCGGGAATGATCAGCTCCACCTCCTGCAACCCGTCCGTCCCCGTCCAGATTACCCGGACGATATTGATGCCGCTGGAGAGCCGCACCCCGGTCAGGCGGTAGCTGCCCGCCGGCAGCACCAGCCGCCGGATCCTCCGGCCGTTCACCTCCACAATCACTTCTCCGTCCCACGGAAGAAAGATCCCGTCGAGCAGCACCAGGTCGCGCCGTTGGCGCCGAAACGAATCGTCGCGGCGAAAGAACGAGGCGCCCAGGAGCCGCGACACCTGGTCCAGCTCGGCGGTTCGCCACGCCAGGTCGCCGGCCTGCACGCGGTAGCTCCCGCCGGGGATGTCCCACGACGCGCGCGCGTAGTCAAACAGGAAGTTTTCGTCCCCGGTACGCACGGCGGCCCGGGTTTCGACCGCGACGCTGTAGATGTTGACCGCGGGTTCGAGTGCCAGGTCGGCGGCGAAGGTATCCGGTTCATAGCCGTAGCGCACTCCGGTGTCGGCGTTCAGGATGACGCTGAAGGG
>SLTF01000382.1 GCA_007130025.1 Spirochaetales bacterium
CTCGCCGAGGTCGAATACTCGGGCGACTCCGTCCGCCAGGGAGGCGGAGAAACTGCTGGACGCAAGGGCGCTGAGAGACGGGAATACCGTTGTCCGGTTGTCCCCGAGGGCGGCTTCGCGAACCGGGTCGTAATTCCAATGGCGACCCTCAAGAGGGAATCCGAACAGCTCACCCGCTTGCCGGAGGGAGTGAGGAAGCCCGACCACTGCGGACGTCGTGAATCCCATCCCGTCGTGATCGAAGAGATTGAGCGCGGCGTACGTGGCTCCCGACAGGTCTTTCGCGGTCGCTGCGATGCCGGCATAGTCCACAGAATCGGGCGTAGCGGTTTGCAACTCCGTGGCGGCGGCGACAAGTTGCAGACGGGCACGCTCTTCGGTCTTCCGGTGGGTGATCTCCTCCGCAAATCCGAGGAATCGACTCGGGGAAATGGTAGTGGACACAAGGTTGCACCATCGCGTCTCCCCCGTACGAGTGACGAAGGCGAGCTCGCTGGAAGCTCGCCCGTCCGCCAGCAGCGTACGGAAATGGCTCGCGGCTGCCTTCCGGTGCTCAGGAAGAACAATCTCTACAAACGCCATCCCTATCAGCTCGTCCGGTGAGTATCCGGTGATTCGACACGCTTCCGGGTTCACTTCCCGGCATCGCGCGGTTTGGTCAACAACAAAGACACCCAGTGGAGCCCCGTCCACGTAGGAGTGGTATACCGCTTCCGTCTCAGCGAGCGAGGTGCTGGTGGTCCGCAATCGCCTTCGGGTTCGAACGATCCACCACAAGATAACCAGGAGGCCGGCCAGGAGTGCCGCCGCGAACCCGGCCAACGTTGCGATTTCGTACCTCCGCACCTGCTGCTGCGCCACAAGTCGGTCGGAAATGTCGAAGACAATCGAGTAGAGGTAGGTTGTGCCCCCAATCACCACGGGATAGCTGTACACCTCAACGTCACGGAAACCCCGATCACGGGTTGCGTGGCGGAACAGAAAAAAGTTGCGCTCTTCGGAAGCGGCGAGTCGCATTTCGTGGGCGACTTCCTCATCGGTCAGAAGATTGATCTCACCGATCATCATGTCCAGAAGCGACGGATACTCGTAGAATTCCCGTGCCGCACGATTGGCGCCGACAATGGAGCCGTTGGCCGGATCGATAATCAGCTTGATGGTACCGTGTTCCTCAAAGAGTTCGGCTCCCTGCCAATTCTCGCCGACCTGCGCCGGGAGCCCGTAAGCACCGAATACCAGAAAGCAAGCGGTGAAGAGCCGGATCGCCGTGGCAAACGGAGTCACCGTTTGGTTCCCGGTACGGCTCCTTCGTTCCAACTGATCGCTACTGTTCATGCAATTTCTCAATATGTTTACTCGATAAAATTAAGATTTTATATAAAAATGATACAAGATTGTGTGAACTTTTGCAAGTTTTTTCTGAGTTTTTCTCGGTGCCGCGGCGAGCCCTGCCCGCCGCCACCGTCTAACCCACCAGCATCCCCACCAGCTGGTCGGCGCCGTTGCCGGTGGACTGGTACTCCTGGCAGCGTTCGATGCGCTGGGTCTGGCTCTCAAAACGACGAGCGTGGGGGATGAAGACCGCCTCCTTGCCAAACAGTACCGCCTCCCAGAATGCGTTGTATCCGCCCGAGCATACTACCAGGTCAAAGGCGTTGAAGTAGTCAACGATCGGAAAGATCCCGCCGTGGTGATTGGATGTGCAAAACAGCTGGTAATCGTCGTCGAGGTAGGAGTAGGTCTGGGTGAGCTCCTCAAACTCGCCGGGCTTGCCGTTGGTGGCGATGAGCGCCGTCGGTCGTCCCGGGTCAATTCCGAGCGCCGCGGCTGCGTCGGCACGGCTGAGAATCTCCGAGGGATTACGAATGACAATTGGGTCGATGGTCTGGGCGTCGAAGGGCAGGTCGCACGGCTCAATCCGGATCACCCGATCGTAGGCGGCCGGGTCGAAGTGCACTGCTGTGCCGTCGTGTTCGTACGAAAAAAAATCCTCTGACACCTGCCGCACCAGCAGCACGGTGTGCGCCCGCAGATCGGCGACTATTCGGTGGGTGGCGTACCAGGCCAGGTCCACGATGAGAGTATCCGCGTCGAGTTCCTCGAGTGCACGAAAGGTGGCCGACTCGCGGTAGCAACCGGGAGCGAGCGTCTCGAAGGTCTCGTGCTCCAGCTCCACCACCGGGATACCCTGGCCGCGCGCGAGCTCCGCCATTCCTAGCGTCCCGACCATGATGAACTCGCACGGCGCTCCATTGCGAACGAGCGCGTTGTGGATGGCGATGCCCCTCACGGTGTGGCCCGATCCGGTGACCGCGGCGCAATAGTAGACGATACGCATCGGGGGGGTACCCTCCAAACGCCCTCAGCGTAACTGGCTCTGTATCGTATTGAGCAGCCCGATCGCTGCGTTTCCTTCAGCATTCAATCCGGCGAGCGAAAAGCGATATTGGGCCGACTCGGTGAATATTTGGAGCGACTCCGAGTCAATCAGGACGGACTCAATTGCCGGAACCCGGATCATCACGGCCCCGTTATCGGCACTGTTTCGAAACGTGAATACGCTCTTTCCAGGATCAAAACTGTCCGCCGCAAAGTCGATAACCTTTTCCACTCTTGTACTCCTGTCTGAGGTGTTCTTCGTGCGGTCATGGTAGCACGAAGCTCTCCAGAATGCCACGCTCACCCGGACTCTTGCGCGCACCGGTAACTCGTGGTACAATCATTAAATATTGATAATAAGTTTTTTCGAAATAATATCTGAAATAGACGACGATGGCGTTTATTCGGTGCGCGCAGATCGCGGCACCCGAGGCCGCGCCTCCAGATAAGGCGACAAAACCAGATGAACGATGACTCCCGCATAATCCTGCTCGTAGAAGACGAACCCGTCACCGCGCTGGTTGAACGCAAGACGCTGGAGGACCACGGGTATCGGGTGACCGTCGTGGAAAGCGGTGAGGCCGCGGTCAGGCTGGCCCGCGAGATGGACGAGATCGATCTGATCCTGATGGACATCGATCTTGGACCGGGGATC
>SLTF01000233.1 GCA_007130025.1 Spirochaetales bacterium
GCACGTTGTCGGAAGGATCGACGAAACGCGAGTAGTTTACGTCGAACTGAGGCCCCAGCGAAAAGCGATTTGCAACGAAGTACCCAGCCATACCCGAGAAGCCGATCCCGGTTACGGAGAACTTCACTTCACTGCCGCCAAGCGGCGCAACGGTACCCCTGCCGTGAAACCCGGAACTGCCGCTGTACCCGCCGACGTACCAGGCGCCGCGCTGGAGCGTCGGCCGCGGCTCCCACTCGGTGGAAGCGCCGGCGATGTCGGAGACGTCGGGCACGGCTTCGGCGCGCGGGGCACCGGACTCCGCGTCGCTGGGACTCTGTGCGGACAGGGTGAACGAGACCAGAATCAGGGCCGCAAGAACCAGAACCGGTGTGCGCATGGCCGTCCTCCGTTCTGGCATTATGCCCCGTGGAACGCTATACTTCAATCCAGTGATGAAATTTGTCACACGCACGTTTACCACCTTCGTGGCTCTGCTCTTTCTCGCCGGCTGTTACCTGCCACCGGTGGACGTGGGTTTGGCGGTTGCTCTCAGCAGCGCAGAGCAGATGACGCTGGCGCAGTCGTTCTCCCTCTGGCCCAATACGGTGCAGGATCTTTATCGCGAAGCGCGCGAGGTGCGGTTTTATCCGGCGCTCACGAACAGCGTGGTGCCCGCAGCGGGTGGACCGCTGGGGTATTTCGTGGTCGCGAAAGGCGACTGGGTTTCACTGTACTACGTGCAGCTGGACCCGCTGATGCAGCCGTTTCAGGGCCACAGTGATTCGATCCAGATTGACTCCAGCGCGGTGGAGCCGTTTCATGTGGTCCATTCGCTGAGAGATGTCGGCGGCGAGGAGAAGATCGCGCTGTTCCGGTACCGCCCGGATGCCGAGACCTATACCGTTGCCACAGCCCGGAACGACGGGACGGGGTTTCCCGATAGCCGCCGGACCGACGACATCGCCACCGACGTTGCCCCCGGGTTGGCCCCAGTTGCGGGTGGCAGTTTCGCCGCGGGGTTTTCCCCCGTCGGTCCCGAACCACGCTTTGCCATCGTCGCGCGGGGAGGACTCTCCCTGGAGAGCATCTCCTTCGGCTTCGATGCAGGGGGTGACCTCATAAGCGGCGGATCACTGATTACCGGCACGCCACCGGCTGCCCCACCGGGTTTCGGCCGCGTCACCCTGTTGGACCTTGGTGTAGGCCAGACTCGCACGATAGTGAACGTTCCGGTGGACAATCAGTTCCGCACCTACGTGCTCGACCCGGCGGGGGGCGAATATCTGCCCCTGGGTATCGCCGGCCGCCTCGAAACAGTGCTCGCCACGGGCGAGATCCTCACCCGTACCAGGGACCGCTTCGTGGTGTCGGGGCCCTCTGGGCAGACCGTCGGGTCCTTTCCCGCTGGCGATCTGCGTTTCGTGCACGAGCGGGAGATCGAGATCAGCCCGGGCGAGCTGGAATGGCACGCGGTCTTCACCCTCACCTACTGGGGGCGGGTGGACGGCGACGAGCTGCTGTTTGTGCGCGTCTACGTGGTGCCGTCGGCAGAGCTGGGGAGCCTGCGGTAGCGTGTGGATGCACGTTGCCGATCCATAGGAAAACAGCTATATTCAAGGCATGGCCCTACCGCTCTACCCTGATTTTGCGCCTCTGGACCTCTCCATGAGTGAAGATCTTGTGCCCTGTCTGCGTTCCGGCCGTCGAGGCGGGGTGGCGGACGGAGTGTCGGAGTTCACCTTTGCCGGGCTCTACCTCTTCCGCGCTCAGTACGGGTACCGCGTGTCTATGCTGCCTTCCGGAGATCCGGTGGTGACCGGCGAAAAGAACGGAGAACCGTTCTTTCTTCTGCCCCTGGGTCTTCCCGCGGATGACGAGATCCTCTGTGATCTCTTTCGCCTGGGTTACCTCAAGAACCTCTCTGAGTCGGACCTGGCCGGCGCTCACGAACGGCTTGGGCCGCGCGACTGCACGGTGGAAGAAGACCGCGATAACTCGGACTACCTCTACCTTGCCGATGAGCTCGCGACCCTGCCGGGGAAGAAGTTTCACAAAAAGCGCAACCACGTGAACGGGTTTGAATCGACCTACCAGCACCGCGTGGTGCCCATCGATGGTGAATCCATCGCCGGTGCCTACGCCGTGCTCGAGGCGTGGCAGGAAGAGCGCAACGAACCCGCCGACTACCGCGCGTCGCGGGAGGCGCTCGATCTGCATCGGAAGCTGGAACTGTCGGGCATCGTGGTGATGGTAGAAGACACTCCCGTCGCGTACGCGCTCGGGGAGCCGCTTCCCCGCGGTGATTCCTTCGTGGTGCACAGCGAAAAGGCGCTCACCTCGTATCGCGGGGCGTATCAGTTTGTGAACGCCGCCTTCGCCCGCGTACTTGCCCAACGCTATCGCTACATCAACCGCGAGCAGGACCTCGGTGACGAGGGACTGCGCCAGGCAAAGATGACCTATCGCCCCACCGGCTTTGTGCGGAAGTTTCGCGTGACCGCCCCGGCACCGCTGTCGGCGTCCGATGGAAGCAGGATGGAGGGCCAATCGGCCCCGGCAACGATACCCACCGCGGAACCGTGCTGCTGCCGCTGATCCCCGTCAGATTTCTTCAATCACCGACATACCGCTTGAACCGTCTCCCGAGAGCCACTGCCACTCTTCGTGAAATCGCAGCCGGCCGTCGGGGAGCGGCTCCGGTGTGGAGAGACAGCGCCCGAGCATGAACTCGCCGCCGCTGTTGAGGTGGTGGTATCGCATGTCGAGGCGACCGTCCGGGAGCACGCGAGCGAGGAGTTGCCCGTGGTGAATGGCGCCGCCTGAGTAAGTGGCGGTTACCATATCTCCCGACTGTGCGTAGACAAAAATGGTATCGCCACCTACCTCACCGTTTTCGCTGTTGACAATCGATCGGAATCGCTTGCCGTCAAGATTGTAGGGTTTCACAGGGGAACTCTACCGTACAACGGCTCCCTTCGTCTTGGGTGTGCACCACCTGTCCGGAAATCTGCCGCGCAAGCAGATCTACCAGAGTCAAACC
>SLTF01000388.1 GCA_007130025.1 Spirochaetales bacterium
ATGGCCGCCGAAGGCCTTACTCCGCCGCCGCCTCGCGAAGCAGCTCGGCAAGACGGGGGTTCAGAAACGCTCCGAGCACCTCGGCGATTCCCGCCGCGGTGAAGTCAACGTACGCGTTTCCATCCTTGTGAGAGACGCGGAAACCCGCGTCCATTCCTTCTACGGGCGTAATCGTCAGCCCGGCCTTCATGGCGTCACCAAGTCGGGCTCGAAGCGCCTGCTCGACCTCATTCGCAACGCCGGCATCGATCTGCACGGAGAGATCTGAAGACTCGCTCTGCGATCCCACCATCGCCACGATGGCCTTTTCTACCACCCCGGCGCTGTACGCCTCGCGCGTGGTCTGATCGATTACCTTGGTAAACAGTCGCTTGAGACGGGTCTCGACGTTCAGGATCAGATCTCGGCCGGCCTGCTTGAGGTTTTCCTTGCCGGTGCGCTCCATCCGTTCGGCCTCGCCCTGCGCCGCGCGCACGATGTCCTGCGCCCGTTTCTCGGCGTCCTTGATGATCTGAGCCGCCCTTTCTTCGGCGCTCGACACGATCGCGGAAGCCTTTTTCTCGGCGCTCTGTACGCCCTCGCTCTGGATCGTCTCGATGATCTCTTTCAGTTGTGCGTCCATCCGGGTATCCTTCTGTTCAAAGCTGAAACCTATGAAAGCGTTCTTTTGTCCACATTCTATATTGATTCGTCAATTTCATCAACCCATCACCACGTAACATCGATCCAGACCGGCTCCGTACTCGCCAGCAATTCGGCAGCCGTGAACCGGGCCGTGACGCTCCGTCCGGACCCGGAGCGCTCGCCGGATCCGCGATTGGTGATCTCCGACGGCGCCGTGACGGTAACGCTCACGGATGCGTCGGAAAAGAACGAGTCGGAGAACCGCGTGCCGGACTCACCGACCCCGTCGGGGAATCCGTCGAAAAGCCGATGGCGGAAGCGTGTCTCGCCGCCCGCGGATTCTACCAACGCCGGTGAGGATCGGCCGAAGAATTCCGCGAGCGCCTCCGAAGTCCCAAAGGAGAGCTCGGCGGTCACGGTGGTGACTCCGTCACGTTCACGCAAGCGATAGGAACGAAGGTCGAGCCCTTCGATGGCGGCCACCGTATGTTCGAAGTCGCGCCGTCCCACCGGCAGGGGAAGGATGGTTGCGTCCCGGTCAAACATGCCGATCTCCAGGACGCGGCTGTCGATGCGGTATTCGAGTGCAATGGTTCCGCTATCGGCGGTCCGAAAGGTGATGCGGGTATCGAGTTCCATGCAGGAAGTCAGCATACCCAGAGTTGCTACCATGGCGGTAAGCGCGACGCGTCGGACGATGTTCATCGGTTGGCCGCATAGTAGCGGACAATCAGTCAAGGTGCAAGTGGACCCAGGTCTTTCCGTATCCGCCTTCCTCCGGCCGCGCGTACTCATAGCGAATCCCCTGGTACTCGGCGAGCAGGGCGCGAATCCCCTGCTGCAGCACCCCGGTGCCCAAACCGTGGATGATGCCAAACTCCCGCATACCGCTCTGCATCGCACGATCAAGCTGCTCGGTGACCACGGAAACCGCCTCTTCCAGCCGCATACCGCGCACGTCAAGCTCGAACTGGGGCCGCGGGCCTTCGCCCCCGCCGGGCACCTCCACCTTGACCGGCGCCGGTTTCCGGGGGGCGGCAACCACCTCCAGCTCGCGCTCGGAAACCGTCATGCGCAGGGAACCAACCTCCACCTGCCACTGATCGCCGCGCAGCTTGCGTACCACGGTGGCCTCACGGCGACTCCCGAGAATTCGCACCCGGGCACCGGACTCCAGCTGCAGCTCGCCGGGACTCGTCCTGCGCGCACGCTCGGCCCGGCGGTCCGCCTCGGCGCGCTCCCGATCGCTCTCTGCCGAGAGCTCACCGAGAAACTCCTTGACCGCCGCGGTCCGTTCGCGGGTCAGCTCCCCCTCGCGCAGCTCGCGCACCAGATTCTCCAGCCGCCGCCGCGTCTCGGCAACAAAGCGCTCGAGCTCCTGGCTCTTCTCGCGCTGCAACTCGGCTTCGCGGCGGGAAAGATGGTGTTCGCGCTCGGCAATGCGCTCTTCCTGCTCAGTCTGCCGTTGGAAGCGCTCAGCGAGGGCGGATTCTTCTTCGCGCAGCTGTGCCTGTCGCGACGAGAGTTCCTCGATGATGGCGGCGGAGTCGGAACGCTGCTCACCGAGGTAGTGCTCGGCGGCGCGCACCGTGGCGTCGGGAAGCCCGTGCCGGCGAGCGATGTGCAGGGCGTGGCTGGAGCCCGGCACCCCAATGATCAGGCGGTAGGTGGGCCGCAGCTGCTCCCGGTCAAACTCAACCGAGGCGTTCTCGACCTCGGCGTGGGTGTAGCCATAGTGCTTGAGGGCGCTGTGGTGGGTGGTGATCACGGCGGTTGCGGCGCGTTCGACCAGGGTGTCCACCACCGCCAGCGCCAGCGCTCCCCCCTCTTCCGGGTCGGTCCCGGCTCCAAGCTCATCAAGCAGTACCAGCGACCGCGAGTCGGCCGATCGCACGATCTCCCCCACGTTCTTCATGTGGGCGGAAAAGGTGGAGAGCGACTGCTGCAGCGACTGCTCGTCGCCGATATCGGCAAAGACCCGGTCGAAGAGCGGCATCGCGCTGTCGTCACCCACCGGGAGTTCCATGCCAAGCCGCAGCAGGAAGGCGAGCACCCCGATGGTTTTCAGGGCCACGGTTTTCCCCCCGGTGTTCGGGCCGGTGATGATGAGGATCCGGGTGCCCTTCGGCATCAGCAGATCCATGGGAACGCAGCCGCGGCCGAGCAGCGGATGGCGAGCCTGATGGAGGGCCACGTGTTGCTCATCGATCCGCACCCGGGTACATCGATGAGCGCGCGCGTATCGCGCCTTTGCCGCGTGCAGATCAACGGTGGTAACCTGCTCTACCGTAGCATCGAGGTCGTCGACCACCGCGCGAAGACTTCCCGTCAACTCGCGCAAGAATCTCTGTACCTCGGTACGGTAGGCAGCCTGCGCTTCGCGCAGCTG
>SLTF01000317.1 GCA_007130025.1 Spirochaetales bacterium
ACATCACCGGCCTGCCCGGCATGCTCATGCTCTCGTCCCAGGTAGACCGCTCCGAGCCGCTCTACGTCATCGGGCCGCCGAGGGTTCGTGAGTACGTAGAGGCCAGCCGCAAGATTCTCGAGATGTACATTAACTTCGAGATCATCGTGCAGGAGATCGCGCAGCCGTCGGTTCCGGGTGTTGTGTATCGGGGAGACGGATTCCACGTCCGCTCGGTGCCGTTGCGGCACACGCGGGTCTGCGTGGGCTACATCCTGGAAGAAGACCCGCGGCCTGGTGTGTTCTTTCCGGAGAAGGCGATGGAGCTTGGTGTTCCCCGCGGCCCGCTCTGGTCGCGGCTGCAGCACGGGAATCCGGTGTCGCTCGAGGACGGTTCCGCGATCGAGCCGCATCAGGTGATGGGCGAGGCTCGCCGGGGGCGGAAGTTTTCCTACATTACCGATTCACTCCCGGTGAAGGGGCTTGCCGAAGAGGTCGCAAATTCCGATCTTTTAATCTGCGAGGGAATGTTTGAGAAGGCGCTGCGCGAGAGTTCGTACGAGAAGAAGCACATGACGGCGGACGATGCCGGAATGCTGGCGCGGGATGCCGGTGGGGTAGGAAAGATGGGGCTCATTCACTACAGCCCCCGCTATACCAACCACGACCTCAAGATCCTCGAGCGTGAGGCTCGTGCCCACTTCCCAGGCTCGTTTCTGACCAAGGACCGCCAGCATATTCCAATTCCGAACGTCGACTGACGGGGCACGAATGATCGAAATCACCGATATTCACAAGCGCTACGGCTCGGTAGAGGCGGTTCGCGGTGTCAGCTTTGCGGTTGGCCCCGGTGAGATCGTCGGCCTGCTCGGGCCAAACGGGGCAGGGAAGACCACGATCCTCAAGATTCTGACCGGCTTTCACTACCCCGACGCGGGCAGTGCACGCATCGCCGGCAAAGATGTGACCGAACAACCGCGCGAGGTGAAATCGCGTCTGGGGTATCTTCCCGAGAACGCGCCGCTCTACGGGGAACTGACCGTCGCGGAGTACCTGCACTTCCTGGCCGCTGCACGCGGGGTTCCCCGCAATCAGCTTGCTGCCCGATGCAGCAAAGCCGCAGCCGCATGCGGCGTCACCGAGGTGCTGCATCGGCAGATTTCGAAACTTTCCAAGGGGTTTCGGCAGCGCACCGGGCTTGCGCAGGCGATGCTGCACGATCCCGATATTCTGGTTCTGGACGAACCAACTTCCGGTCTCGATCCCAACCAGATTGTGGAGATGCGCCGTCTGATCCGAAGCTTGGGGAAAAAGAAAACCGTTATTCTTTCGTCCCACATTCTCCAAGAGGTGGAAGCGGTGTGTGACCGCGTGCTTATTCTGCATCAGGGACGAATTGCCGCGGCGGGAACGGCCGAGCAGATTGCCGCAGAGGTGGCCGGTGCCGGCAGGTGGCGGGTGACGCTGATTGTTGCCGATCCACCCGGAGTTGCGGTTGAGGCGCTGTTTGCATCGGTACCCGGCTGTACCGCGGTAGAAGCGGTTCGCCGTGAGCAGCAGGGTGGCCGCAGCAGAGTATCCGCGGAGCTCTCCCTTGTTGGCACCGGTGAACAGGATTCCGGTGAGATCATCTTCGACTGGGCGTGCGGTCAGGGACACAAGCTGGTTGAGGTAGCACCGGTCCAGCGTCGACTCGAGGAGCTGTTCACGCGGCTCACGGGGGAGGCTCAATGAAGGCAACGTTGATTCTGGCGCGCAAGGAGTTCATCGCGATGTTTCGCACTCCGGTTGCCTACCTGGTGATCGCCCTTTTTCTGGCCGTGGCGTCGGTCTGGTTCTTTGTTGTGCACCAGTTTCTGGGGCGAAACATCGCTTCACTGCGCGCCTACTTCGCGATGGTTCCGCTGCTCTTTGTGGTGCTGTTGCCCGCTCTCACCATGCGCAGTTGGGCCGAAGAACGTACGTCGGGTACCGCGGAACTCTTGCTGACTCTGCCGTTCAGCGAGCTGCAGTTGGTGGTGGGGAAATTCCTCGGCGGCTTGGCCCTGGTGCTGGTGATGCTGGTTCCCACGCTGCTGGTTCCGCTGAGTGTGGCGCCGCTGGGGCGCTTTGACCCGGGACCCATTATCGGCCAGTACCTGGGAACGATTCTTCTGGCGGCTGCGGGGCTTGCGGTGGGGCAGTGTGCCTCGGTTCTGTCCCGAAACCAGATTTCCGCCTTCCTTTCCGCCGCAGCCATGCTTCTGGTGCTGACCGTGTTCCACGTTGTCAACGCCGTTGTTTCGCTCCCGCCGGGTGTTGCCGCCGCCGTCAACCAGATCTCGTTTCTCTATCACTTTTCCGGCTTTGAACGCGGTGTCATCGACACACGCGCGGTCACGTACTTTCTGATTGTGGCCGCGGCCGCGCTTGGGTGGACCACACACGTGCTGACCATGCGGAGATGGAGGTGAGGACATGACGTCGCAGGCAAAACAGCGACTGCTGTTCGCGCTTACCATGGTGCTGCTCCTCATGATCTGGCTCAACAGTACGCACTACTTCACGCGATTTGACCTCAGTGTTGGCGGGGTTAACTCGCTCTCCGGGGTGTCGCAGAACCTGGCGCGCGAGCTCGAACAGCCGGTTCGAATCACCTATTTCCTCTCAGACCGGCTGCGGGCGCGGGCACCGGAGACCGAACTGCTCGTCGATCTGCTTCGTGAGTACTCAACCCACTCCCGCGGGATGGTAAGCCTTTCCATCCTGGATCCGGTTGCCGCGGGGCTCACCGCGGACGCGGAAGGCCTGGGCATTATTCCCCAGCAGATCCAGGTGATTGAGCGTGATCAGCAGAGCCTCGCCACGGTCTACACCGGGATCGTTATTGAGTACCTCGATCGCCGGCGGGTACTTCCGGTGGTCTTCGATCCAAGCACCTTCGAGTACGACGTAACCTCTGCGATCCGGAATCTGGTCGCCGATCGCACCCCGGTCATCGGGATGCTGCTTGGTCGGCGCGAGGAGATCCCAGAGCGCGAGTATCAGAT
>SLTF01000070.1 GCA_007130025.1 Spirochaetales bacterium
AATCTCGCCCGTCGGGTATCCGATCAGGCGTTCGCCGCGACGCCGGGTCCGCGGCATTGCCAGCGAAATCAGGCCAACCCTGCCCGCAAACATCGTGAAGATGATCACCACTTTGCCGGCATCCGACAGCGAATCGGTGATTCCCATTGAGAGGCCCACCGTACCAAATGCCGAGAACGCCTCAAAGAGCAGAACCACCAGTGCCGTGCCTTCCTTCAGGAGAGTCCGCTCCGTGATGGTCAGCAACAGGGACGACACCAGAACGATGAGCAGCGCCTTGATGAGCAGGCCGTGCGCCTTTCCCACCAGCGATGCGGGAATTCGTCGTTGACCAAGACGAATATCGCCGTTCTCGTCGGCTATCACCACCGCCGCGGCCAGAACGACCAGCACGGTCGTCACTTTGATTCCCCCCGCCACTGAGCCGGGGGCCCCACCGGTAAACATAAAAACGATGGTCAGCAGCAGCGATGCGGGGCTGAGGGCACCCTGATCGACCGTGTTGAACCCCGCGGTCCGTGGGGTGACGCTCTGGAAGAGCGCCGCCATTGCGGCGCGTCCGCTGCTCATTCCGGCGAAGACACCGTCGCCGCGCTCAAACGCGAAGAAGAGGACGGTTCCCAGCACGATGAGGGCGGCCGTTGTTGCCAGCACGACTTTGGTGTGCAGCGAACGCCGTCTGCCCCGTACGCGACCGGAGGTCAGATCCTGCAGCACCACAAAACCAATTCCTCCCACGATGATGAGGGCCATGATGGGAAGCGTGACCGCGTGGTTGAACACAAAGCGCTCGAGGCTGTCGGGAAAGGTGGAGAACCCCGCGTTGCAGAACGCCGAGATGGTGTGGAACACCGCGGTAAACAGCGGCGCCTCGATTCCCGCGTGGCTGAACGCCACGCCCAGCAGAATCACTCCCGCCGCCTGCACCGCAACGGTGAACCGCACAATGCTTCGGACGATGCGCTTGGGATCAAAGTCCACCTGATCCACGTAGTATTCCTGAATGATGGTGCTGCTGCGAAGCGACATGCGCGACACCGGAATCACCAGGTAGATAGTGGAAAACGCGATGATGCCCAGCCCCCCGGCCTGGATGATCAGCATGATAACCGTCTGGCCAAACCGCGTGAACTCGGCGGTGTTCACGGTGATAAGGCCGGTCACGCAGACTGCAGAGGTCGCGGTGAACACCGCATCGATGATCCTGATCCCGCCCGGGCCCGGCCACGCCGCGGGAAGGGAGAGCAGCACCGACCCGATCGTGATCACGGCGATGAAGTAGGAGAAGAGAAAAGCCCGCCCGGAGCCGATGAACCGCCGCAGTCGTTCCATACCGCTACCGACGGTATCAGAACGGTGGGGCGCGCGCAAGGCGACCGATACGCGGTTCAGGCCTCCTCGCAAAACGCCGAAACTCTAAAGTGATGGTGTGCAAAGAAATCACGACTGCCGTCGTTGTGCTCATCGTGGCTGCCGCCCAGCTCGCCGCCGAACCGCTTCTGCTCGGTCCGGACGACGTGCGCATCGAGCAGAGCCGCGAAGGCGGCTATAACCTCTTTGTGCGGGCGCGCGACGGCCTCGGGTCGATCCTGATCACCGAATCCACGGTGGACCCTTCCGGCCGCGCGGCCAACTACGCCCTGCGAAACCCCGCGTGGCACCCCATCAACGGAGACGAGCGTCGAAGACTCGACGGGCGCTTTCTGAACGCCCAGGAGCAGGGGCGCTACTTTCTGGTCAGCTCTACCGTGCGCGAGGTTCCGGGCTTTGGCCCCGCCCTGCAGGTCTTTATTCCCTACGTGGTGGAGTACGGCTACCCCTGGGCCCGTATGGGAGACATCTTCCTGGGCGACAACAGCTGGATCAACATCCGCACCTTCGCCCTTCCCTACGCGGACTACGAAGGCGCGTTCCGTGACAACCCCTTCGTGATCCGGGTGATGCAGCCTACCCCCGAGGAACCAACCCCACGCGATCCGGTTCCCGAACCGGAGGAGCTCCCCGAGCCTCCCGCCCCAGATGAGCAGCCCCCAGCCGAAGAGACCGACCACCTGCCGCAGGCGGTGGAGGCGTTCTCGGCACTCGCCCAAGAGACCGACGGCGAGATTGTCACCATCGAAGAGGGCAGGGAACTGGTGGAGACCATCGCCGCGATTCTGGAAGAGACTCCGGAAGGTGGGCTCGACCTGGCGCTGGTGATCGATACCACCGCGAGTATGCAGGCGTCCATCCGGCATGTGCAGCAGGAGCTGGTGCCCATGCTGTTGGCTGAACTGGAGCGCCATGAGCCATTACGCGTGGGAGTGGTGCTGTTTCGCGACTACTACGACGAGTACCTCGTCCGCCACCTTCCGCTTCAGGACGATCTCTCCGTGGTGCAGCAGTACGTTAACCGTGCTCGGGCGATGGGTGGCGGAGACATCCCGGAGGCGGTCTACGAGGGCCTCTACACCGCCCTGGTACGGCTCGAATGGGTGCAGGATCAGCGGATGATCATTCTGATTGGGGACGCGCCGCCTCATCCGCGCCCTCGCGGGGGTGTGACACGCGACATGGTCTTTGCTGAGGCGGCCGATCGCGCGGTGACCATCCATGCGATCCTGCTGCCCCACCCGTAGGAGGCCGATGCATGAGAACCAATCGATCGTGGGCTGCGCTTCCGCGTTCTTCCGGGCTCTTTCTCACGGCGCTCGCCGTGCTGTTGGTCGCACCGTACGCTGCTGCACAAGCGCAGCGACCGCCGGGCGCGTCACGGTCCGAGCTCATTGAAGCGCTGCACGCAGCGACGCCCGAGTGGGTTCACGAGCAGTACGATGCGCTTGTTGCCGCGTTCCGCCGGGACGCGTTCGGATGGACGCCGCTCATGGTGGCGGCGGCGGGCAATCGCGATCCGCGGGTGATGAGCGCACTGTTGGAGCGCGGTGAGCGGATCGACGCCCGGAGCCTCGACCACTGGAGCGCACTGATGTTTGCCGCAGCCTTCAATCCCGAGCCCGCGGTTGCG
>SLTF01000412.1 GCA_007130025.1 Spirochaetales bacterium
AGAAGCCCGATGATCAGTGAAAACGCGACCGTGAAGAACGAGTAGACCAGGTTATTTGCCAGCGAGCTGAGAAACCACGCATCGCCCACCAGCGATCGGAAGTTATCAAGCCCCGCCCAGCGAATTCCGGCGGCACCAGAGAGCAGGTCCCAATGAGAGAATGCCAGGAAGAGACTGAAAACAACCGGAAGGGCGACGAAGGCGAGGAAGCCCAAAAGGTTTGGTAAGAGAAACAGGTATCCTGTAATCGTGTCTTTGCGAATGGCTCGGCCCACCTGAGATCCTCCCCCGGTCGATGAAATGCGTCAAACGGTTTCTTGAATATCGCGGGGAACGCTCGGCGTTCCCCGCTGTGTACGATGCGAATGTGATGCGCTTACCGCGCTCGTCGAATCAGGTCGTTGGTTCGAGTATCGATCGCGGTAACCGTGCGATCGAGGTTCTGGCGACCGGTAAAGAGCAGCTCCACTTCTTCTCTCACCACGTTGCGTACGTCGTTGTAGATCGAGATGGCGAGCGGATTGTTCGGTTGGTAGCTGAAGAGCTCCGGCTCGAGTACGACTCGTTCGAACGAGGCAACGTCGAACAGCTGTGCGGCGTTCGGGCCGAGCATCGCCTCGGTCACGCGTTCGATCGGATAGCCGGTCCACGCGGGGATCTTTCCGCCCTTGGCGACCATCGGGTCCGAACCTTCGGTGGCCCAGTACTGGATGAAGCGCCACGCCGCTTCGGGAACGCGGGTGTCGCCTGCGATCATCGCCCAGTCTCCCAGTGAACCTTCGTTGTAGAGCCGCTGCTGGTTGGGCTGCATGGTGAACAGAGGCACAAAGGCGGTAGTGAAGTCATGGGGTGCGTCCGGTGCGGTGATGTTTCGCACCCGCCACGTGCCGGTGTAGATCATCGCAACGCGCCCGGTCAGGAATTCGGTAGCGTCCGACAGGTTCTGCGACACCACTTCCACGTAAGGGACTTCGCTTCGATCGTCGTACTGCATAGCCCGGCGCAGCTCGATGAAATCTCGGAAGAGCGGGTGGGTGAAGTTTGAGGTTCCGTCGGGGCGCAGGAAGGAGTTGGGACCCAGAGCCGCCTGTGCGCCGAGCAGGAAGAGCTGTGGCCAGTTGGGGTACATCACTCCGTAGACACGATCCTGGCCGCTGCCGGAGCTCAGCTGACGGGCGATGCGGCGGTAGTCCTGATAGGTCCACGAGGTGGGAATGGGAATTCCTGCCGCGTCAAACATATCCTTGTTGACCATGAAGAACTGCGGTCCCTTGTTCGTGGGGATGGCGTAGACGCCGTTATCGAAGGTCGCAAAACTCAGATCCCCAAACGCTTCCTGCATGTTGAAGCCTTGGGCAGCTGCAAGAGCGTCGAGTGAAAGCGCGTTTCCCGCCTGTGCGTGCCGGGCGAGGATATCGGTCCGATAGGTGAAGAACACGTCGACCTGCCCGCCGGCAACCAGTGCGGTATCCATGCGAAGACGTCCCTGGTCGTCGTTGACGTATCGGGTGTATACCACCCGGATATTGGGATTCGCCGCCTCGAACGCGGCGATCACGTCGGCGGGGCCGTTTTCTTCGGGAACTCCTCCCCAGACGCGGAGCGTAATCGGGTCCTCGGGTGCGGCCGCCGGCGCCTCCTGACGACCGGCGCTCCAGCCGGGCATCGCTGCGATGAGCAACACAATCAGAAATACCATACTTCGTTTCATGAACATCCTCCTTACCGGATTGGTAGGGCCATTGTACGGGGTGTTTTCGCACGCCGAACACGCACGCGATTTCGAAGTTGGTCTCTGATTCTACCGAGTTTCGCGCGAATGATCGTTGTCTGGTGCACGATTTTTCGATCGGACACTGCCCGGCGGAAACCCCATGACCCGCTTGAAGGTGCGGGCGAAGTACTTGTCGTTCGGAAAACCGCATTGCGCACCCACTTCGGCGATGGTCGTGCGCGGGTCGCGCAGCAGTGACACCGCAGCGTCGATGCGGACGCGGTTCACGTACTCAACAAACCCCACTCCCAGGCTCCGGTGAAAGAGGGTGGAGAAGTACGTGGGCGACTTTCCCGCAACGGAGGCCGCTTCTTCCAGGCTGATTGCACGCCGATATTCGCGATGAATAAACTCGCGTACCCGGGCGATCTCTTCGGGGATCTGCGTCCTCTCCGCGGACTGGTGCAGAGTCGCGAACAGCTCGAACGCCTCGGCGAGCGTACGGATGATGGTGTCGCTGTACGCGGCGTCCCGAACGGTGCGCTGCAGGGTAGCAAATGGGTTATCGGCGTTCGCCGTATGTGATCCCGACATTCGTGCCAGCGCCGTGTGCGTGGCGTTGAGAATTGTCGCCGCGTCCAGAATCATTGATTCCCTTGGGGCGAGTACGTCTCTGCATAGTGCCTCGAACTCGGAGAGTGCGGAGTTCAGTGCTTCGGATTGGCGCTGCTCGATCAACCGAAGCAGCTTCCGGACGGAAGCTGCGATCGCGGCGGAATCCGGATCGGAGTGCTGGGGTAGCGTCGGTGTCCCGTTGGCTCGTCCGCGATCCGGTGCCCCGTCCTCTTCCATGATGACTGAGTGCGTTGTACAGAATGCGCGATCGAAGAACCCTCTGTCGCCGGGTGGAACCGGAAGAGAGATTCCGATCCGAGCCGAGAGATTCATGGAGGTGCGAAGCGTGTCGACCAGACGGGAGCCAAACCGGAGCCTGCCCGCGCGGGACGCCATCGCTGTGGTTGCAACCGGTGATGCGCGCAGCTGGAAGCACCAGAGGCCGGAGACCGACGAATCGAGGGCGATCCGAATCCCGGAACCGGACACCTGCTGAACCATTGTGATCAGCAGCGAGCCGATCGCCCCGGCGTCGCGCTGCTCAGTGGTGCGGTAAAACTGTTCGATCCGCACGAGCAGAAGACGGGTCTCGCTGTCGGCGCCGGACGGAGACGGCGTATCCGGCACCGGTGTTACCGCGCGCGAACGGTTTTCCCCTGCCTCCAGCGAACGGTATGCCCGGTCAAGAACCGAAGCAAGCCGCCGGGGATGCAGCTCATGTTTCAGCAGGTAGTCGGTTGCTCCCATCTCGACGGCCTGCCGGGCGTATTCGAAGTCCCGGTGGCTGGTAAGAAACACAAACGCAATCGCATACCCCTGGTCCCGGCACCGGTTCAGCAGTTCAAGCCCGGTCATTCCCGGCATCACGATGTCAGAGATCACGATGACCGGCTGCAACGCAGGGATGAGGGTGAGCGCTTCCTCTCCTGAGCGGGCGTCTCCGGCAACCGTGAAACGCGCGTCGTCGACAGGAATCAGCGAGTGGACGCCGGTTCGTACGAGCAGTTCATCATCGACAATCAGGATATTCACGACGAGTTACTCCGGAAGGGCAGGCGAACGGTCACTCGGGACCCGGCCGGATTGCGTGGTTCAATGGTGATGCCCCAATCGGCGCCAAACTGGCTTCGGACGCGCTCGTGAATGTTGCGAAGCCCAATTCCCCCCGTGGGTGACGGTTCCGGCAGACCGCCCCCCGGTTGCTCAGGGAAACCGGCCCCGTCGTCCGCAACCACGATTTCGAGCACCTTCGGTGAAGATTGGGGCAGACAGCGAAACGATATCGTCACGTGCAGCAAACCGGTTCGACTCGACGGTGCTGCATGCTGGACGGCGTTTTCCACCAGCGGTTGAATGCAGAAAACGGGGCAGAGGGGATCACCGACGATTCCGTCCGGATCGATTTCAATATTCCACCGGTCCCCGGAGCGAAGGCGCTCAAGGGTGAGATACTCTCGGGTTGTCTGGATCTCCCGACTCAAGGGCACAACGGTTTCGCGCTCGTAGAGTGATCGCTCGAGTATGGATGAGAGCGCGGCAACGATGTCGCACACGTTGTCGGCGCCGGACATCCGGGCGGCAAGGTTGACGCTGTTCAGGCTGTTGAGGAGAAAGTGGGGGCGGATCTGCGATCGCAGACGCGCGATTCGCGCTTCTTCCGCAAGGGCGTGCTCGCGGCGCACCTGTTCGAAGAGCCGGCCGATCTGGTCGAGCATCTGGTTGAACTGATCCGCGAGCAGTCCAATTTCATCCTTGGGCAGGCAGGGCGCGCGCGCCGTCAGGTTTCCCGCCGCCACCTCCGCCGCGGATCGCCGAAGAACGAGGAGCGATCGCGTTCCCGAGAAGACGTTCCAGACGATGGCCGCGGAAAGGAGGATCCCCAGCGACAGGATCATCGTCAGGCCGCGGCGCTGAATCGCAGCGAGGTCACCAAGGAAGAGATCTGCCGACAGCGGATACTCGATGGTCCATCCATTCTCAAGGTCGGCCGAAAGCACGCGAAGCGGCGAAGCGACGGTCTCCTGCTGAATCAGGATCTCGGCGCCATCCCGGACGATCATTCGGGGATCGATGATGAGGGTGAAATCACGACTGTCGATGCTGACTGCCGCGACTCCGGCGACGCTGCCCCCACCGTATGAGCGGATTGCGCGCGCAGCCGTCAGCATTTCGGAAGCTCGCAGGCCATCGGACATCCCGGTTCGCTGCGTTTCCAGGGTCCAGTGGATCCGCTCGGGGTGGGAGTTTGCCCGCTCGAACCACCGACTGTTCAGAAACCCGTCACGATTGCGCCGCGCATCCACAATGGTCGATACCAACCCGGTGGGAGTGAGAAAGAAGATATCCATGGTATGCTGGAAGCCGGCGGTGCTCACCACCCGCATCGTGTCCTGCATGTCACGAACCGCAAAGAACCCCGCCGCCGTGTCGACCGGCTCAGTGGTTTCGATATACTGCTGTACCGCGCTGCTCGAGCTGAGGTAGTTTACCGACGTGTTCACGGTTCCGATGACGCGGTTCAGGTTGAGCACGGTCTGCGAAAGCACTGCGCTCCGGCCTTCGATCAGCTGACGCTCGATCAGGTCGGCTGCGCTGCGGGTATAGATCGCAAAACCGGCCAGTACGGGAACCAGCACGAGCACCGCAAGCAGCACGATGAGTCGTGTTCTGAGAGACCGAAAAACCAGTTTCACGCCCGGAATCAACTCCTGTTCATAGCGAAGCTTCTTACGAAGCTGCGCAAACTGTTGCTATTTTAGCACCAATCGCATAGATTGGGCCACGGGGAGGCCAGCGTGCGTACCATTCTTCATGGAACAGATTACTACCCGGAGCAGTGGCTCGACCAGCCCCGGGTGATTCAGGACGATTTCGCATTGATGCGCGATGCCGGTATCGACACGGTGACCCTTGGAGTCTTTGCGTGGAGCCACCTTGAGCCCGAGGAGAGACGCTATCACCTCGACTGGCTCGATGAGGTGATCCACGAGGCGGGGGAGCTGGGCATCAAGTCGATTCTGGCGACGCCGTCCGGAGCGCGACCCGCGTGGATGGCACGCCGCTATCCGGAGATTCTCCGCACCCTCGCGGACGGTCGTCGGGCGCGGTTTGGGGGACGGCATAATCACTGCCCTACCAGCAGCGTCTATCGGGAAAAAGTGGGGGCGATAAACGAACAACTCGCATCCCGGTTCTCAAGCCGCTCGGAGATTATTCTCTGGCACGTGTCAAACGAGTATCAGGGAACCTGTTACTGCGACAGCTGCGCGCGCGCGTTTCGCCTCTGGCTGCGTGCCGAGCACCAGGACGACCTTGATCTTCTGAACCGGCGGTGGTGGAGTTCGTTCTGGAGCCATCGCTACACCGATTGGGGGGAAATTCACCCTCCCATGCCACACGGAGAATACCAACTGCACGGACAGGTGATCGACTGGAAGCGCTTTGTGTCACATCAGATTGCCGACTTCGCCCGCCAGGAGATCGCCGCGATTCGCCGGTACGACAGCGAGACTCCCACCACCGTGAACCTGATGGGGCTGCATGCGAGCCTGAACGCGTCGGAGCTGGTGACCGTCGCGGATCAAGTTTCGGGTGACATCTATCCCACCTGGGGGCTTCCTCCGGGAAGTGACGACGGGATGCTGCACACGATACCGGAAAACGGTGATCTCTTTCGCAACTACGCGTTCAGTCTGGCCTACTATCGAGGTCTGTCGGGCGGGCGGCCCTGGTTGCTGATGGAATCAACCCCGGGAACCACCAACTGGCATCAGGTGGGCCGTCTCAAACGTCCCGGCGCTCATGTGCTGTCCAGCCTGGCCGCGGTTGCCGGCGGCGCCGACAGCGTGCAGTACTTCCAGTGGCGCCAGGGGCGCGGTGGCTGGGAGCAATTCCATGGCTCGGTGATCGATCATCGAGGCCGGAAGGGGCGTACCTTTCACGAGGTTGCGGAACTCGGCTCCATCCTGACCCAGCTCGGCGACCTCGCGGGGCAATCCGGGAGCGCCGATGCGGCGGTGATTCTTGATACACCAAGTCGGTGGATGATCAATCAGGCGAGCGGTCCGCGAAACGACGGACGCCGCGGTGAAGTCGAGACCGCCATGCGCCACTTCGACTCGTTGACGCGCCAGGGGCTGGTCGTGGATGTCGTTCCCTCCGAGGCGGATTTCAATCGATTTTCCATCGTCGTGCTGCCGATGGTAGCGGAGCTGAGCGAAGAAACCGCGGGCCGTCTTCTCCGCTTCGTGGCGGCCGGGGGTACCCTGCTTGTCACCTACTTTTCGGGTGTGTTCGATCGCTGGCAGCGACTGGCCGAAGACGGTTATCCCTCCTGGCTCAACGGCGCCACGGATGTTTCGGTTGTGGAGCGGGATCAGCTTGCCGCCGGAGAGACTGTACCGATTTGCTGGACGGCCAACCACACCACGGAGAACCGCGGCCCGGCGTTCGCCCGGGAGTACTGCGAAATTATCGAGACAGGGGGCGCAGCGCAGCCTGTTGCGGTCTACGACGGCCAGTTCTACGCCGGATCTCCGGCGATTACCCGGACCAAAGTGGGCGAGGGGACGATCTGGTACGTGGCGTGCCGCCTTGATGACACCGGCCTCGATCGACTCGCTGAAACGGTGGTGCACACCAGTGACCCGGGAACGGGAGTCGGGGTGCTTCCTCAACCCTGGCGGGGGTTTGTGACGTCGCTGCAGTTGCCGCTTCGGTGGATGGCGCGTCGCGCCGGCAACGGTTTGCTGGTATTCCTCTTCAATCCCGTTGATGCTCCGTGTGTCGTAACCGGGATACCCTCTTCCCCAATGCTCCTGTTCCGTGGGGAAACGGTGGGAACAGACGCAATGCGTCTCGACGGGTGGGGAAGCGCGGTTTTTCGAACAGCCCCGCCGCCGGCCACGGAAGTCAGGCGCTAATCGACGCACTGATCGAACGCGCCGCTGCTTCTACTCGCGAAAGCATCGCGCGTGGGGGACGGCAGAGCGGGTTTTCCTTTGGCAGGACCACCGCAATTGCCATCGCCCCGTGATTCCCGACGCGGGCTGCCCAGCCTCGGGAGCCCTCTTCGGGGCGATCCTGCCAGAGTGCCGAAGGACCGTCGTCCGCAAGCAGCGTACCGATGATCGAGCGGTCGCGCGGATAGCTGTCGTGCGCGCCGGCACTGGCAGCAAGGTCCTGAGTCGGGTTTGCGTGCAGCAGGTAGACGACGGTATCCCGCCAGAGCGTACCCAGCGCAACGGTCGCGCCTTCGGCGTGGAAAGGGCGAAGCTGGGGCAGCGCGGCCGGGATCAGTCCCGACGCGTTCAGGCTCAGCGCTGAAAGCACGTGAACGCGAGGGCCGGATAGGTACCGGCTGTCCTGGTTCTGGACCAGCATTCCCACGGACGCCAGGGTTCCCAGAATGCGGTTGGCGCGGCTATGCTCCATACCGAGCCGCCGCGCTACTTCTCTGCTTCCCAGTGGTCGGCCGGCTGAGATGACTTCCTGGAGAACCTCGAATCCTGACGCGATACTCTGATTCGCCTGTGCCGGTGCCATGGCTTGGAGCATACCAGATCAATCCAACTTTCGCTTGACAGAATATTGGTGCTATAATAGCATCATAAAATGGAACGCTGGAAAACAGAAACGCTTGAGTATGACCTGGTGGTGTGTGGTGGTGGGCTTGCCGGAGTGTGCGCGGCGATTGCTGCGGCACGCCGGGGTGTGCGTGTCGGGGTGCTGCACGATCGGACGGTGCTTGGAGGAAACTCGTCGTCCGAGGTGAGGGTTACGCCGCACGGTGCGGCGCAGCACCACCCCTACGCGCGCGAAACGGGAATTATCTCGGAGCTCCTTATCGAAGAACGCGCGGTCAACCACGCTGAGATCTTCGAGAATGGGTGGACGAACTCGATCTGGGACCTTGTTCTCCTGACCGCGATACTGCGGGAGCCCAATATAGAGCTCCACCTGAATACCAAAGTGGTCTCATGTGCGACCGACGGTCGGAGAATCCGCTCCGTGGAAGCGCTGGTACTCGACAGCGAGACTCGTATGCAGGTCTCGGGCTCGCTCTTTCTCGACGCCACCGGTGACGGCATTGTTGCCGACTCGGCAGGGTGCGAGGTGATGACCGGAAGCGAAGGACGTGAGGTGTTCGGCGAGCCCAACGCCCCCGAGACCAGCTCGACCGACACCATGGGCAACAGCCTGATGTTCAAGACCGAAGAGATCTCGCAGGAGCAGCCGTGGGCGCCCCCATTCTGGGCGAAGGAACTGCGTGATCCGACGTTTTTCTACGATGCGGGGCGTATCCCCAACGACGCGCGCGGTGGATTCTGGTGGATTGAACTGGGTACTCCACGGCACACGATCTACGATAACCGGTCCATACGCACCGACCTGCAGCGCTACATACTCGGTGTCTGGGACTGGATGAAGAACCACGATCCGGAGATGAGTGAGGCGACGCGTACCCGTATGCTCGACTGGATTGGAACGGTTCTTGGTACCCGCGAAAGCAGACGGATCGTTGGGCGTACCATCGTCACGGAACCCGACATTCAGTCGCGTCGGGTCTTCGACGATGAGGTAGCCTTCGGTGGATGGTTCCTCGACCTTCACACTCCCGGGGGCCTGATCGCGAAACACTCGGAAGAAAACTCCGCGCAGCGCTACAACCCCTTTACCGAAAAGGCCGCGCGCGCCTTCGTTGGCCCCTACGGCGTTCCGCTCTCCTGCCTGATTACGCGAGACGTTGAGAACCTCTTTCTGGCGGGCCGAGATATCAGCGCGAGTCACGTCGCGCTGGGAACGATGCGCGTCATGGGAACAACGGCCCTCATGGGGCAGGCGGTTGGAACGGCAGCCGCGGTTGCCCTTCAGAGTGGTGTTGGGCCACACGAACTCAAGCGGGTGCATATCCGCACGATACAGCAGCAGCTCCTGCGGGACGGTGCGTGGCTTCCCAACGTATCCGCCGACGATCCAACCGACGCTGCCCCCCGAGCGCGTATCAGCGTCAGCTCCCAGGAGCTTCTCCGTGGAGTGGATCCCGAATACGTCGGGTGGGGCGAGGCGGCGGGTATCGTTGACCGGCGCATCAATCCCCATTTTTTGAAGCGCTGCGACACTCGAATGGTACAGCAGATCGCGCTCAGCGGGGCTCTCGATCGGGTGTCGCTCTGTGTGAGCAACAACAGCTCGGAACCGCAGACCCTCTCGCTTGCGCTGCAGCGAAGCGAGGGCATTTTCGACTACACCGTCTACCCGCAGCAGGACGCGCTCGCCGTCACGGAGCTGAGCGTAGAACCGGGTGGCCGGCAATGGGTCACCTGGGAGCGGCCGCTCGATCACGTTCCGGGTACCCCGGACCGGCCGGTCTACGTTCGCCTCGAGCTGATGACCAACCCGCACCTCCAGTGGCATCAGGCGCAGAGCTGTTTCCCCGCCCACCCGGCGTACTACGAAGTCGGGTTGAAGAAGCTGCGGAAACTTCAGCACGGGGTGAGTCTTGCGTTTCGCGTGGAACCGGCGCAGGCGGTGTTTGGCCCTCGAAGCGTGGTGAGCGGAGTCACCAGACCACACCGGTCACCCAACCAGTGGCGCTCTGATCCCAACGCTCCGCTGCCCGCGTGGTGCCGGCTCGATTGGGATTCGCCGGAGACGGTTGGGCGTATCGAACTGACCTTTCCGGGGAACCTGCTGCGCTCCTACCACGCCTATCATCCCTTCTACCGGGCGCCCGAAACCGCTCGCGACTATCGCATCGAAGTCATTCAGAACGGTTCGGTGGTGTGTGAGCTTTCGGAGACGGACAACTACCAGCGACGCCGCGTGCATCAGCTCGATCAACCGGTGACCGCCGATGCGGTGCGGGTGACGATTCTCAGCACAAACGGCGATTCGGCTGCCGGGCTCTACGAGGTTCGGGTGTACCCGGGCTGAGGCGGGGGACTCGGAAGCAGTTCCTTGCGAACCTTGCAGACCACCGTGTACGCGGGGTCGAACACGTTTGCGATGTCGTACTCCACGCTCTGTCCGAGCAGGATTGCAGCTCCCCGTTCGTCGAGCCCATACGCCGAACCGAGCAGGAAGAGCATTTCGGTGGTTGCGTGCTGCAGTGCCTGATCGAGTGGTCGGGCGTTGCCCACGGTGAACAGGTGGGTAGCGTTCTCACCTCCCGGCCACCGCATCGGAACGTTCTTTCGCAGGCGCACGCCGAACGTGACGTCGCACGAAATCTCGACCCCGGTGCCCGCGATTTCACCGTCGCCCTGAGCTGCGTGGCCGTCGCCCAGAAAGAAGAGCGCCCCAGGAACGAAGATCGGGAACCGCGCGATCACCCCTTCGGTGAAGCCGCGGTAGTCCATGTTGCCCCCGTGCTCGGCGGACGTCGCGGTCGAAATCGCCTGGCCGAAAGCCGGCGCAACCCCAAAGCACCCAATCATCGGACGCATCGCAACGGTATGCGCTCCGATGCTCGTGTCGACCGGGTCTGCGAGCGTGACGTTCCTCTGTTTGACGTCGACCCGCCACCGCGCGTACTGAGCGGTGCCGGTGCCCACCACATTGCCGACAAAGTCCGGGTCAAGAACGCCGGGCGCGATGGTCGATCGTGACCACCCGAACTCGCGATTCGGCCGGATCTGTTCGATGGATACCTCGAGACAGTCGCCCGGTTCGGCGTCGCGGATGAAGAACGGTCCGGTCATCGGGTTTCCTCGTGGCGCGACCGGTCGTTCGTTGGCGTCGAGCCCATGTGCGTCGACGATGGAAGTAATGACGGTGTCTCCATCGCCGATCTCCATCACCGGAGGGTGAGAACCAATCGTAAGGTGGTAGGTGTTCGGTTCAAAACGAACGGTGTTCATCGATGTACTCCTTTTGTAATCACGGCTCAATGAGCCGTTCCAGGACCGCGCTGTACGCCTCGGCAGATACCGCCTCCGGGTCGACCAGTCCAAGCACGCTCAGGCCGTTGTCGAGCGCCATCAGGATGAGGCCGAGCTGTTCGGGGTCGATCGGCGGGGTCTTTCCGGTTGCTTCCGCCCGCGCACGGACGGAACGGGTGTAGTCCTCACGGCCAAACCGAATCAGCTCCGCCAGGCGGGGGCGAATCTGCTCGTTGCGCATCGCGTGGAGCAGGAACTCAACCGTCAACACGCCCCATTCGCGCGATTCCTCGAGGGCCGCGGGCAGCTGTTCGCGCAGTGAGATCGCAATCTCCGTAAGGGGGGCGCCCGATTCAATCGCCTGTCCCCACGGCGGCGGATCACCCCGCAGGTGCTGATTAAGCAACTCCAGGTAGAGGTCCTCCTTGCTGCGGAAATGGGCGTAGACGGCAC
>SLTF01000154.1 GCA_007130025.1 Spirochaetales bacterium
CGGATTCCGGACTCCCGCTTCGCATCGTCACCACCAAACAGACCGGTACACGCGAGGGCGTGCTGGGGATTGTCCGTCCGCGACACAGTGATCTGGCGAGTTCCACAGAACGCGCCCTTCCCGCGCTCCGCGCTGAATACTTCACTCAGGGCGGGCGCTACCACGGTGGCGAGAACGGGTTTCTTCGCTTCGGCGTAGGCAACCGACACGCAGAAATGGGGAACCCCGTGGACGAAGTTGGTGGTCCCATCAATGGGATCGATGATGAAGGTTGGCTCATCGGTGAGGGTGGGGTGCACGTCCTGCTCTTCGGCCAGGAAGCGCGCGCCGGGACACGCAGTGGTAAGGCGATCGATGAGGAAGGCCTGAACCGACCGGTCCACATCGGTTACCAGGTCGATCTCGCTCTTGAAGTGGATGGTATCGGTTGCGAGATTGCGAAACGAGGCGAGCGCCTGTTGTCCTGCTTCTGTTGCAATGCTGATCAGCTGTTCTCGGGTGATGTTCACAGCCGCACCATACGCCACGCGGGCCGTTCTCGCAAGAGGTCTCTTGCTCAACGAGTGGAGCGGTGCTTCCACCAGCAGACCAGGTGCTCCACCAGATCAAGAACCACAAACAACAGAAGTCCAAGCAGGGCGATGGCGACAATGCCCGCCATCATGTCGGGGTAGGAGACGCGCATCCAGCTTTCCACGATGAAGGTGCCAAGACCGTAGTTGGTGAAGAAGGTTTCGGCAAAGAAGAGTACGGCGAGGGCCGTTCCGGTGCCAAGGCGCAGGGCGGTGAGCAGTTCCGGCAGGATGGCCGGCAGCAGGACAAAGCGAAGTGACTGCAGCCGGGTGCCGCCAATCGAGGCAAATGAGACAAGGTAGGCGCTGGGAATGGCGCGCGCTGCGTCGCGGACCGCAACCAGAATCTGAAAGAAGAGAACCAGCACCACCACCGTGACTCGCGCGGCATCACCAATACCCACGAGCAGAAACACAATTGGCAACAGCGCGATCTTGGGCACGGGGTAGAGCAGGTAGGCGATGGGGGCAATCAGGCGGTCGATACGCCGTGAGCGTCCCATGACAAGCCCAAGCGGCAGGGCTGCCGCCGTCGCCACAAAGAGCGCCGCCGCCACGCGGCCAAGACTCGCCCCCGTGTGGCGCAGGAGCACCTTCGGGCCGATCTCCGCCATGCGTACCAGCACCGCGAAGGGTCCCGGGAGCACCGGTGAATCAACCACCAGGGAAAGCAGCCACCACGCGCACAGAACGACGGCGGCGGCCACAACCAGGGCGGCGGCTCGCAGGCTGGTACCCCCGGGGCCGCCACGCCCGCGGGGTGCTGAACTACGCACGCCCGAGCTCCTCGAAACGGCGCCGCAGCGCGCCCACCGTGTGAAAGAACTCATCGCGGGTGCGCAGCGTTGACGGTGCAGCGGAAGAGACCGGGTTCGGTGTCTCGGTCAATTGCGCGGGAGATCCGTGCATGATGGCGATCCGTGTTCCCAACAGTACCGCCTCCTCCATGCTGTGCGTTACCAGGATGGCGGCAACCGACCGTTCGCGCAGCAGGGAATGTACCAGGTTCTGTAGATCTTCGCGGGTCAGCGCGTCGAGCGCGGAGAACGGCTCGTCCATGAGCAGCAGGTCCGGCTGCATGGCCCAGGTTCGGGCCAGAGCCACGCGCTGCTGTTCGCCGCCGGAGAGGGTCAGGATGGATCGCCGTGCAAGTCCCGCCATCCCCACGGCCGCGAGCGCAGAATCGGCGGCCTGACCCGCGCGTTCCGGGGAGGCGCCGTGCAGCCTCAATCCCAGGGCAACGTTCTCGTGCACGGTAAACCACGGGAAGAGCCCGTACTGCTGCAGCACCAGGCCCACCCGGCGGTCGCCGCCGGCCACATCGCGCTCGTCCAGTGTAACCGCTCCGCTCCGAGGTTCAAGCAGACCCGCGGCAGAATAGAGCAGGGTCGTCTTGCCGCACCCCGAAGCACCCACCACGGCCAGCGTTTCGCCCGGTGCAACGGCGAGAGAGAGGTCGACAAAGACCGGCGTGACCGGGCCCGAGCGAGATTCGTGATAGGCAGCGGTACAGGCTGTGAGCCTCAGCATGGCATTTCCCGAGTACCGGTCCCGCCTCAGGGGGACAGGGCTGCAGCGGTGACCACGGCGCGATGGGTGGGGGCGGTGGTAAGGAGGTTCTGTTCGCGCATCCAGTTCACGACGTCAAGAAACTCGGCTTCGCTCGGCACACGTGCGGGCTGGAAACGGGGAATAATCATGGTCTGTTCCACCATGGGCGGAAAGCCACCCGCGGTCACGATGAGGCTTCGGAAGCGATCGGGATCGGCGTTCACCGCCTCAATGGCTCGATTGTACGCGCGGTAGAATGCCCGGATCTGAGGGAGCTTTGTCTGCATCGCCTGCGGGGTGAAGAGCAGGACACCGGGAGTCTGCTCCATTACCGAGCTGTCGGTGATCAGGTGTGCGCCGCGCGCCATCGCTACCCGCGTGATGGGTTCGGGAAGCATCGCCGCCTCAATCTGACCCGCCACCACCATCTCCATACGGGTGGGAACCTGAAGCGTGGTTACCGGGACAATCGTGGCCGGGTCGGCGCCGTGGGCCTGGAGCATCCGCTCTGCAGAGTAAAAGATGATGCTGTCGCGCAGCAGTCCGACCCGTACGGAACGGGTTGCTGGGGCCTTCCAGTCCGCGATGGAGCGGATCCGCGAGTTGGGCGCCGTCACCAGACCGAAGAGGCCGTCGGTGATGGAGGTCACCTGAACGGCAAAGCCGCCGGAGACCGCGTTGACGGCGTTGATCAGGTCGGAGATCGAGCCGTCGATGCTGCCGGTCTGAAGTGCCGTCTCCCGGTAGAGCTGGTTGTGAAACATCTCCAGCTCCACGGTGACGCCCTCGGCGGCGAAGTACCCCTCGGCATCGGCGACAATCAGCGGAATCGAGTTGACCGCGGGCATCATGCCCACGCGCA
>SLTF01000049.1 GCA_007130025.1 Spirochaetales bacterium
CAAGAATGGCAAACTGCCCGATGGTCGGCGGGATGACCGGAGCAAGAAACCGCGCAAAGAGAATGAAGAGAACCAGAAAGACCAGGATCATCATCAGGATGTTGACCAGGGTCGCACCCAGTACAAAGAGCACCGTGTTTGCTTTCTTGTTCATGATTGCTGCCTCCGCTCTTCCCACACCACCGACGCAATGAGCAGAATGCCACACACCACCACGGCCGAATCGGCAACGTTGAAGGTGGGCCACCGCTCGAGTCCAAAGAGGCCGTAGAACCGAACATCGATGAAGTCCACGACTCCATCGGGTCGGAAGATCCGGTCGATGAGGTTTCCGATGCCGCCCCCCACAATGCCGGCCACCGCCCATCGCTGCAGGCCGGTCAGCTCGTCGGTTCGCAGGTAGTACCAGACCAGCCCGGCCAGCACCAGGATCGGAAGCGCGGTGAAGAGCACCGCTCGCACCGGCGCCGGTAGGTCGCGACCAATACTGAACGCCACACCGGGATTGCGCGCGTGGATGATCCGCAGGAAGTCGCCGATCACGCGCACGATGGTCCCCGACTCGTAAATGGGGTCGATCCACGCCACAATGAGCGCCTTGGTCACCTGGTCGAGAATGACAATTGCCGCGGTGAGTACAAAGGGCAACAGGATGGCACGCGAAGGGGCACGTCTATTCATGGGTTCCATACTGGTGTCTCCGCCTACAACCCGGTGGGGACGTCGATGAAGGTGGTACGAACCCCGGTCGCGTCGGCGAGCCGAATCGACAACAGACGAACGCCCCACGTCTCCGTCAGATAGTGCCCCCCGAAGATCACGTTGATCTTCTCTTCGAGCGCCCGATGGTAGACGGTGTGCTGGGCGTCACCCGTGATATAACAGTCGAGTCCTTCATCAATCGCCTGCCCCACCTCGTACGGAGCGCCGCCGGAGACCAGGCCCACGGACTGTATCTCCCTCGGGCCAAAGGGCAGCATGCTCAACGGAGCCTCGGTACCGCCGAAGAGGGTAGTACAGATCTGCTCCATGCTCTGCGGGCTGGGGAGTCTGCCCGCGAACCCGATCTGGTGCCCCTTGTACCAGCCGAAGGGTCGTATCTGTTCCAGCTCCAGGGCGGCAGCCATGCCGGCGTTGTTCCCAAACTCGGGGTTCATGTCCAGCGGCAGATGAGCCGCGTAGAGCGCCAGATCGTGCTCGATGAGAAACCGGATTCGCTCGTAATGGGTACCCGTGATGGTGGACTCTTTTCCCCAGAACAGTCCGTGATGCACAAAAAGCACGTCCGCCTTCTGCTCCACCGCGCGCTGAAACGTCTCCATACACGCATCAACCGCAAAAGCCACGCACGAGACTTCCGGGTTCTTTCGTTCGACCTGAATCCCGTTGAGCGAGTTATCCACCGAAGCCATCGCGTCAATGTTCATCTGATCGCGCAGCCACATATCCAGTTCGACCATTCGCATGCCCGTCATTATAGCGGGAGGCCGGGTTTTGACAACCGCGCGGGCGCGCGGGCGCGGTTGTATCTTGACGGTGGAAATAGTATCTTGGCGTTTACCCCATCGAACCCAACAGGTACACGCGTCGCCATGAGTCAACAACCGTCTCCTTCAACCAATACTCCCATCGATTCCATCGACGGACAACCTCACATCTCGTCTGCGCTCCGGGTCCACGACGATCTGATCCGGTTTGCCATAACCGAAGACGACATAAGCCGCCTGGACAACGGCGACCGCGAGTTTGACATCATTGGCCAGCCGCGGGCCCTGCGCGCCCTTCATATGGCGCTCCAGATGCGTGGCCGCGGTTACAACCTGTTTGTAACCGGCGTGCCCGGCACCGGCCGACGCTCGGCGGTGTTTCAGGTGGCGGAGCAGTATCGCGACGACACTTCCCGGCTCAAGGACTACGCCTACGTGTTCAACTTCCGGCGCCACGACCGCCCCAGGCTCCTTACCTTCGCCCCCGGCGCCGGCGACCGGTTTCGCGCAGCCGTCAAGGCTCTGGTGGAAACGGTGCAGCGCAGCCTGGAGGCGCTGTCGGAGAACCGCGGCTTTACCGAGCAGCGCGACCGCATCATCATCGAAGCCGAGGGAAGGGAAAACCGCGCGCTGCGAGACTTCGAGGGACGGCTTGGGAAGGAAGGCTTCCAGATCGTCCAGGTAGAAGACAGCCAGGACCAGCGCACCGATATCGCTCCCGTGGTTGACGGAGAGGCCACCAGCTTTGACGCCGTGCAGAAGCGGGTTAACGGTGGTGAGATCGAAGAGTCTCACTGGCGGGCGCTGCGGGAGAAGTACTACCAGTACATGGACGAGATGAACCAGATCTTCATCCGGCTGCGCGGAGAGCGCTCGCGCGTAGAGCAGTCGCTCAAGGAGCTCCGCGTAGGCGCGGTGGCACCGCATCTGGAGGCGGCGATTGCAGAGATTCGAACAACCTTCGAAGGCGAGGAGATCCACGGCTGGCTCGACGAGCTTCGCACCGACATGGTGGAAAACATCGAATGGTTCATGCCCGCCGACAACGACGCGCCGCAGGACGAACCCGGCGAACCGCAGCTCGCGCGCTACGATGTCAACGTGATTGTCGACCACGGCAGCACCGCCCGGGCTCCGCTGATCTTTGAGAGCCACCCCGACTACCAGAAGCTCTTTGGGTCGCAGGAGTTTTCGCTTGAACCCACCGGGGAAGCGCGCAGCAGCTTCATGATGCTGCGCGCCGGCGCCCTGCTCAGCGCCTCCGGCGGTTTTCTGGTTCTCCGCGCCGAAGACGTGATTCCCCACGATGAGCTCTGGAACGCACTGAAGCGCGCCATCAACGACGCCAGGGCCGAGATCCGCCCGGTGCCGGGTCCCTTTCCGGTGCAGGCCGGCGCGCTCAAGCCCGAGCCCGCCCCCATCGACGTCAAGGTCATTCTCACCGGACCAGAGCCGCTCTACGACATCCTTTTCAATCAGGACGAGGAGTTTGGCAAGCTGTTCAAGGTTCCCGCCGAGTTTGACTCCATGATGAACCGTACGGATGAGACCACCCGCGAGTACGTGGGTTTCACGCGGATGATCTCCCGCGATGAGGGGCTGCTCCCGCTGGAGCCGTCGGGCGTTGCCGCGATTGTGGAATATGGAATCCGGCTCTCCGAGTTTCGCGACAAGCTGAGCACCCGCTTCTCGCTGGTGGCCGACGTCATGCGCGAGGCCGACCACTGGGCGCGCAGCGAAGGCCGCACGACCATCGACCGGGCGGTCATCAACCGTACCCTCGCGGAACGCCGATTCCTCTACAATCTGCCCGAAGAAAAAATCGACGAGCAGATCATCTCCGGTGAGCTGTTGATTGGGGTCACCGGAAGCGCGGTGGGTCGCATCAACGGCCTGGCCGTGATCGACCGCGGTTTCTACGCCTTCGCCCGCCCCATGCTCATTACCGCGCGCACCGCCCCCGGCAGCGACGGCATCATCAACATCGAACGCGAATCAGGGCTCTCCGGCGAGCTGCACGACAAGGGCATCTACATCCTTGAGGGCTTTCTCCAATCCAAGTACGCCAAGGATTTTCCGTTGTCCATCACCGCGAGCGTCTGCTTCGAGCAGTCCTACGTGGAGGTGGACGGTGATTCCGCTTCCTCGGCCGAGGTCTACGTACTGCTCAGTTCCATTGCCGAAGTTCCGCTGCGGCAGGACATCGCGGTGACCGGTTCGGTCAACCAGATGGGTGAGATCCAGCCCGTGGGCGGCATCAGCGAAAAAATCGAGGGCTTCTTTGCGGTCTGCAAGTATCTCGGCCTCACCGGTACGCAGGGCGTCATTATTCCGCGCCAGAACCTGCCGAACCTCATCCTCGATCGCGAAGTCCAGGAGGCCATACTCGACCGCCGCTTCCACATCTATGCCGTTGCCACCATCGACGAAGGGCTCGAAATCCTCACCGGAATGGATGCCGGCGCCCGCAGCGCCCGTGGACGCTTTGAAGGTGGCACCGTCAACGCCGTGGTCGAGCGGCGACTTCGCGAGATGGCCCACCAGGTGAAGAGCTTCGGCGGAAATTGAGTAGCCCGCGCCAACCGGTTGCCCCGAGCTATGCCGCGCGGAACAGATCCGCGTGCATAAACTTGACAACGCGGGACCGGACCGCGATACTACGTACTATACATTTTTCAGGCGGCGTCGGTGGCAAAAAAAGTCGATGTAGAGAAGGTTCTCCAGGCAGCACGAAGCTCAATTCCTCTGACGGTCAAATCCTACACATTGCCGCACGAGACCGAGATCTACCTCGAAGAGATCCTGGGCCACTTCCTCAAGGAGATGGGCCAGGAGAAGCTGAAAGATCCGCTCGCCTACTGCCTGCGCGAGCTGGCGGTCAACGCCAAGAAGGCCAACACCAAGCGCGTCTACTTCCAGGAGAAACGTCTCGACCTGGAAACTGATTCCGACTACGTCGAGGGAATGAAACACTTCAAGCAGGAGACCCTCGACAACATCAACCACTACCTGGAGAAGCAGAAAGAGGCCGGTCTCTACGTGAAGGTGATCTTTCACTCCAAGGGGCGTGACCTCCATCTTTACGTAGTGAACAACGCGACGATCACCCGCAAAGAGCAGATCCGCATCTACGACCGCATCGCCCGGTCGCGCGCCTTCGGTTCCCTGGAAGAGGCGCTCACCACCGTGCTCGACGACTCCGAGGGCGCGGGGTTGGGCATTGTCATCCTGGTGCTGATGCTGAAGAAGATCGGCCTGGACGAGGATGCGTTTGACATCGATGTCGAGGGCGATGAGACCATCGCCAAAATCGTGGTCCCGATGTCCAAGGTTCGCCTTGAGAGCCTGGAACTGATCTCCGAGCAGATCGTGCGCGAGATCGACTCGCTGCCGCGCTTCCCGGAGAACATCGTCAGTCTGCAGCGCATGATTGGCGATCCCGACGCAGAGATCACCGCCATTGCCCGCTCCATCAGTACCGATCCGGCGCTCACCGCGGACCTCCTCAAGGTGGTGAACTCGGCTGCCTTCATGCTGCCGAAGAAGGTGGACAACATCGTTGAAGCGGTGAAGCTCGTCGGAATGCGCGGCCTTCGCAACCTGCTCTACTCCTACGGAACGCAGAAGATCCTCGGCTCCGAAACGGCGGAGACCAAGAAGCTCTGGGAGCACAGCTATCGCACGGCGTTCTACGCCTACAATCTGGCTAAGAACCTCAGCCGCAAGAAAGAGATCCTCGACGACGTCTACGTTGGCGGCATCCTCCACGACATGGGAAAGATCATCTTCTCCTCCGTTCACCCGGACCTGATGAACAAGATCAACAGCTTCTGCCGGGATAAGGCGATTCCGTCGGAGATATTCGAAGACCTTGCAGCCGGACTCAACCACTCTGAGATCGGTGCGATGATTGCCGAAAACTGGAACTTCCCCGAGGCGCTCATCAACGCAATCAAGTATCACCACACTCCGCACAGCGCACCGCCGCCCTTCCGTGATGTGGTCTACACGGTCTACCTGGCAAACGCCCTCTGTCACGTGCGCGATGCCGGCATCGGAATTGAACAGATCGATCCCTCGGTGCTCTCGTCGTTCAAGATCGTAACCGAAGAGCAGCTGAAGACCATCGAATCCCGCCTCGACGCGGCCTTCGCCCGGGAATCGGTCGCATCCATCTGATCACACCCCGTGATCCGCTGCAGAGCACAGTTTTCGCACCACCTCTTGACTAAACCGTTCCAATATAGTAATTTTCATATATAAATTGTGACGGAGGCAATCATGGCAATCAAGCTCTACACAACACCCAGCTGCGGGTACTGCACTCAGATTAAACGCTACTTCAAGGAGAACCGGGTTCCCTTCACCGAGTACAACGTTGCCGGCGATCTCAAGCGGGCCGACGAAATGATGAAGAAATCAGGCCAGATGGGAGTGCCCGTGGTCGACATTCACGGCCGCGTCATTGTAGGGTTCAACAAAACAGAAATCGACCGCGCCCTGCGGAGGTAGAGGCACCTATGGGATACGACACCCGGGCCGTGCTCAAGAGCGGCATGGCTTTTGACATCGAACAGCACGGACACCACCTGACCGCTGATGCGGATTCGTCACACGGGGGCACGGGCTACGGCCCCTCACCACGGTCGCTGATGCTCTCCGCCCTGTCCGGATGTACCGGAATGGATGTGGTTGCCATACTCGGCAAGATGCAGATGCCCTACGACAGCTTCGCCCTGGAAATCAGCGCAACCGGAGCGGATCAGCATCCACACGTCTTCACCGCGGTGCACATCAAGTACCTCTTTACCGGCGCAGAGGTAGACACCGCAAAGGTAGAGAAGGCGGTCAAGCTGTCATTGGAAAAATACTGCCCGGTGGCGGCAACGCTGAAGCACACCGCGACCATCACCTGGGAGGTGGTGGCCTCCTGACCATCACCCTGCCGCCCCGTTGCTGACGGCAAGCCACCACTCGTAGAGCACGATCCCCGCGGCAACACCAACGTTCAGCGATCCCTTCGCCCCAGCCATGGGAATGCTCACCCGGCCCGATGAATGGTCGGCCATGGCGAGGGCCTGAGGGCCCACCCCCAGCTCCTCGGAACCCAGAATGGCGACCCCCACGGGGGGAAACGCAAATCGACTCAGTTCCGTCCCGCCGGTCTCCACCGCAAACAGCGCCGTCTCGGGCGGCTGATCCGGGAGCGGGTGCGGCGCCGTATCACCGACCGCGTCCATCACCGCGTCGATCTCGAGCCTCCTCCAGGGAATGACCCCAACCGCTCCCATGGACGCTCGCGCAGCCCGCGGGTGGGTGGGATCGGCACACCCCGGAGAGAGAAAGATCTCCCGTACCCCAAAGGCGTCGGCGGCACGGAAGATCGCGCCCACGTTGAAGGGTGAGCGGAGATCGTCGAGATAGAGATACAGAGGGAGCGTAACCCGCGCTTCTGAATCGAGCGCTTCCCCGGCAAAGAAGTCCCAGTCGGCGACGGTGCGCCCGAGGTAGGCCTCCAGCCCGTGGTGCAGATCGTTGAGCGCCCGGATCAGCGGGGCATCCGCATCTCCATCCGTCATTCCCGCGACAAGCGCTCCACCTTCGGCCACGCGGGCGCGAAAATCCGCGGGGAGTTTGGGCTCGTCGGCGGCAAGCTGAAAGAGTGCCGCCACGTACTTGGGATCGGCAATCGAGCCCGGTGGGGCATGGTCGTCGTGCGGGCCGGAATTCCGTGGGGTGGGAAGCCCGCGCAGACGGTACTCAATCAGCCTTGCAAGCCGCGATATCTTGCGCAGCCGCGTCTTGGGGGGAAGTTCGCTCAGCTTGCGGATGGTGATCATGACACTACCCGTGAGATTGCGCGCCCGCACTCAGCAGTGGTCAAAAGGCGCGCTTCACCAGCTCGTAGAGGTCGTCCACCGAGAGCGCCACGGGGCCAAAGCTGACCATATCAAAGGTGGAGGCAACCTCCGCGATGCGGGGCATGTCGTCCAGCGCGATATCGAAGTCCCGCAGCCGAGCGGGCAGCCCAAGCCGGGCAATCAATCGGCGTGAGACGGTTGAGGCGAGGGCCGCGTCGTCTCCGTCCTCCAGTCCCGGAACATCTTCGCCCAGAGCGCGGGCAATCCGGGCAACCTTCGCGGGCTTCACCCCGGCAAAATGATCCAGCACGTGCGGCAGCAGGGCGGTTGCCACCCAGCTTTTGGGTACGTTGTGGAGGCTGTTGACGGCATAGGTGAGCGCACCGCCGGGCCCCTGACTGCTCATTGCAAGGCCGAGCGCGCAGAGCAACCCTCCCTCCCCCGCGTGAACGCGCGCAGCCATTTCGCTCGGATCGCGGGCCAGCGTGTCCATTGACGCTTTCAGGATATCCACGGCGCGCAGAAAGAGCGTATCCGAGAGAAAGGTACTCTTGGTTGAGAGATAGCCCTCGATACAGGCAAGCAGGGTATCGAGCATGGTAGCCGCGGCGTACTTCGCGGACATCGACCCGGCGAGGTTTGGATCCAGAAACACCGCCTTCACCAGCCCGGGAGCCGTACGCACCAGGCGCGCGTGGCCGGTTTCGGTGTCGGAGATTACAAATTCGTCGCGCAGCATGACGTGGTTGCGAAACGACGTCGGAACCTCCACGTAGGGGACCGCCGGTCGCGTGGGCTGTTTGCCGTCCAGAATGCGATAGATGGATATGTCCGAGGTGGCGGCGACCGCGGCACAGCGAGCCGCCGAGAGCACCTTCATGCCCCCAAGGCCGATGACCACCCTGGCCTGACTGACCCGGGCGAGGGAGATGAGTTCATCGATCGTGGCGTTGGAACCACCCGGCCCCACCTGATCGAATCGAATCGAGTCCACCCCGCGCTTCTGGAGCAGGTCTTCCACCCGTTCCACCAGTTGGGTGTGGTGATGTCCCGACTCAGAAACCAGCAGGGCCCGGTTTCCAATGTCGGCAACGGTCTGTCCGATGCGATTTACCACATCGGGGCCAAAGAGGATGCGGGCAGGTACGTGCAGAAGCAGATCAGCCATGAAGTTGTTTACCTGATACAAAACAGCGGCACTAAATGCCGCTGCGTTTTGCTGTGACGCATGGATGAGTTATCTGTCGAAAAGGAAGACGGAGGAAGGAAAGAATCAGATACCGAACGAGTCCATGATCCGTTCTGCAACACTGTTCACTACCGTGTCATTGATGTACGAGGGGTCTTCCAGCTTCTTTCGGACCTCGGCGATGCGATCCATTCGGACATCCGAAGCGTCGCGCACCTGCTCGGACATCTGCAGCAGCTCCGCTCGCAGCTTCGCCTCATCGGAGAACGCGATGGAGTCGCTTGCCGCCTTTGCCTGCGGTTTCGCGCTTTTGGTGGTCTGGTTGAATCGCTGGACCGGGTCTACGGGACCAAGTCGTTCAATAGACATTGCAGAACCTTCCTTCCTTCACTACCTTATCGACACAAGTTGGCTCAATTTTAACCCTTTTTGGTCGGTGACACAAGGACCGTGATTTCGCCCTTGATCGCCGCCCGTCCGGCCAGCTGCTGAAGCACTTCGGATACCGGTCCGTACAGATACTCTTCGTGCATCTTGGTCATCTCCCGTCCCACCAGCACCGTAGCCGTACTATCAATATCGAGCAGATCCTGTAAAAGCTGTACGATTCGAAACGGTGATTCGTAAAAAACCGCAATTTCGCCCCGTTCCACCAGCTCCGAGAGCCGTTTTCGCCGGCGTCCCTTCTTGGGTGAGAGAAACCCCTCGAAGAGCACCGCCTTACCCGGCACCCCGGCAACGCTCAGAACGGCGGCCAGGGCGGAGGGGCCCGGCACCGGAATCACCGGAAACCCCGCCGCCCGCACCGCGGCAACCACCTTGCCGCCGGGATCGCTCACCCCGGGGGTTCCGGCATCGGTCACCAGGGCCCCGGTCTGCCCCGCTTCCAGGCGCGCGAGCACGTCACCCACCGCGCGCTCCTCATTGTGGGCGTGGCACGGGACGAGCGGTTTACGGATGTCGAAATGGGAGAGCAGGCGCCCCGAGTGACGGGTGTCTTCACAGAGCACAAAATCGGCACCACGCAGCACGGAGAGCGCCCGCACGGTGATATCGTCGAGGTTTCCGATTGGGGTTGCCACCACGTAAAGCTCGGCCATGCGCGCTCAGTCTACTCACTTCCCGGTTGATGGGATAGTATGTGCCCGCCCCGCACTCGCTGCGTACCAACCGGGAGGCCCCGTGGAACTGCTGGTCATCACGCTGACGGCCACCGTAATCATCGTCCTGCTCTACCTGCTCCACCGCCTTGGCGCGGCTGAGCGGCGTGACCGAACTCGCCGGCACGCGCCCGATGAGTCCCCGGAACGGGTTCGCCCCTGCCCGCTCTGCGCCTCCCTGCTCCGACGTGGCGAGCGGGTTCACACCGTGGTGTTCTCCAAGGAGACGCCCCGCCCCGACGGCAGCGCGCGGCCGCCGCGCATCAAGGAGAGCATGGTCCACATGTTTGGCTGCCGCTACTGCCGTCCGCCCGAAGGCGACAAGGAGCGCATCTGCCCCGCCTGCAAGCGCACCATTCGCCCGGACGGCTACGCCATCGCCCGCATGTTTGAGCGCGAGGGCCGCAAACACGTGCACGTGCTCGGTTGCACCGAGTGCCGCCACGGCCGATAAACAAAAACGGTAGCGGGTCGGTCCTGGACCGAGTATACTGGCCCGGTCCCGAAAACGGCGGTCATAAACGGCCGCGCTCGACAGGAGGGCCGCATGAAACACGCATCACTCTCAACCGGAGTCAAGGTCGGATTCGGCATCTGCGATCTTGGCGGGAATCTCTTCTTCACCATCATGGGGTTCTACCTGCTGTTCTTCCTGACCGACGTCGTTGGTCTTCGCGCGGGCCTCGCCGGAACCGCCCTGATGATCGGGAAGTTCTGGGACGCGGTGACCGATCCGGCGGTTGGCTATCTGTCCGATCGCACCAAGAGCCGATGGGGCCGCCGACGCCCATACATCTTCGTGGGCTCGCTGACGCTCTTTCTCTCCATGATCTGGATGTTCACCCCGCTTCGGGCGGACAATCAGCTCACCCTCTTCATCTACGTTGCCATCGTCTACTGCGTGCTCAACACCACCTATACGCTGGTCAACATTCCCTACGGTGCCCTCACCCCCGAGCTCACCGCGGACTTCGACGAACGAACAACGCTCAACGGATATCGAATGGTGTTTGCCGTAGTGGGAACCTTCATTGGGGCGGCGGGGGTTCTGCCGCTGGTCCAGGCGGGCGGCGGAAGTGACGCCGGCTGGACGCTGATGGGCGGCGTGATGGGCGGGATCATGATGGCCACCGCGCTGGTGACCTTCTTTGTCGTTCGTGAGCCGGTCCTGACCCGGGTTCCCGAGCGGATCAACGTCGTGAAGAGTTACCTGCAGGTGCTTCGCATGAAGCCCTTCCTGACCGCCCTGATTCCGTGGTCGCTGCACATCACCGGCATCAACATCATCCAGGCGGGTCTTCTCTATTACTTTGGCAATATCTACGGCGACGAAGGCGGCTTCCAGATCGCGCTGCCCATCCTGCTGCTGTCGAGCATCATCTTCATCCCCATCTGGGTGAAGATCTCCGAGCGCCTCGGCAAGAAGCGCTGCTACAACATCGGCATGCTGATCTTTGCAGCGTCGGTGATCGCATTCTTCTTTTTCGGCCACATCCTGGGGATGCGGTTTGCGTTTGTGGTGATGTTTGTGGCCGGTATTGGCTTTGCCACCCAGTATGTGATGCCGTACGCCATGGTGCCCGACGTGGTGGAGTACGACTACGCCGAAACCGGCAACCGCCGCGAAGGGGTCTTCTACGGCATGTGGACCTTTGTCAGCAAGAGCGGCCAGGCCCTGGGCATCGCGCTGACCGGTTGGGTGCTCGCCGCCTTTGGCTACCAGGAGCCCACCGCCGCCATCCCGCAACCGGTGCAGACCGACCTCGCCCGCCTGGGCATCCGCATGCTCACCGGCCCGATCCCGGCGCTCTTCTTCATTGCCGGCGTGATTGTGCTGTCGTTCTATCCCATCACGCGCGCCCGGTACGACGAGATCATGGAGATCATCCGCCGCCGTGAGGCGGAACAGGACGCATCAAACGGAGGAA
>SLTF01000321.1 GCA_007130025.1 Spirochaetales bacterium
GCCCGACGCACCACGGGATTCGCCCCTTGCGTTCCACTCCGGCTGGGAACGGATCGAACACTGAGGCACGAGCCAAAGGAGCATCCATGAGCGCCAACACCCCAAGGTCCCGATTGAACGCAGAATATTCAAGAATAGAGCGTTCAGGAACGCGAGAATTGGTTGTTTCTTGCGTTTAACATTGCGGAGCAACCGGAATGGGGATATACTTCACGAATGATCGACCGAGCTATCGAAGCGGGGTTTTCCGCCGCCTTTTTCCAGCAGAAAGTTCTCGTCCTCTATGGGCCCCGCCAGACCGGGAAGACGACCTTGGTTCGGAAGGTTGTCGAGCAGAAAGGACACCCGTACCTTTGGTTAAGCGGAGACGAGGCGGATGTCCGGCATATGCTTACCGATACTAATCGGACAACCCTGGCTGGACTATTCGGGCGGTACCGGACCGTTGTCATTGACGAGGCACAGCGCATCCGGAACATCGGATTGACGCTCAAGATTGCGGTTGACTTCTTTCCTGACGTTCAGGTTGTTGCCACCGGCTCCTCGTCGTTCGAACTGGCGAACGAGATCAACGAACCGTTGACCGGCAGAAAGAAGCAGTTCGTTCTCTTCCCCATCTCGTTCGGGGAGATGGTCTCCCGGGATTCTCTGCTCGAAGAAAAACGGCGCATCGAACAGCGGCTTCGGTTTGGCTCCTATCCCGAGATCGTCTCCTCTCCTGGGAGCGAGATCGAGCTTCTTCAGGAGCTGGCGGAAAGCTATCTGTACAAGGACGTTCTTTCCCTTGATCGAATCCGGAAGCCGGAGCTTCTGCGAAAACTCCTGACAGCGCTGGCGCTTCAGGTTGGCAGTGAAGTCAAGTACGCAGAATTGGCCCAGCTTCTGGGTGTCGATAACGAAACGATCGAGCGGTACATCGATCTTCTCGAAAAAACGTTCATCGTGTTTCGTCTTCCATCCTTGAACCGAAACATGCGAAATGAGATCAAGAAGGGCCGTAAGATCTACTTCCTGGACACAGGCGTCCGAAATCACGTCATCAACAACTTCAACCCAATGGATCTACGCACGGATGCCGGTGCGCTATGGGAGAACTGGCTCATCGTCGAGCGAATGAAGAAGCTCCACTACTCGGGAGTACGAGCGAACACCTACTTCTGGCGAACGGTATCCCAGCAGGAAATCGACTATATCGAGGAGCGTGGGGGTGTCCTGGAAGCGTGGGAGTTCAAATGGACCGCCACGTCGAAACCACGGATTCCCCCATCGTTTCTCTCTGCCTACCCGGATAGCAAAGCGTCGACGGTGAACCGGGAGTCGGTCGACGCATTTCTGACGTAGTGGCTCGATCCGGAGCCGCTGTACCTGCACCACCGAGACGTTTCCCGTATACAACTCACCGTTCCCGCGTTACGATGACTCTACAACAGGAGCATCCATGAGCGCCAACACCCCAACGTCCCGCGACGACCTCTCCCCCGAAGCGGTCTTCTTCCAGGCCTTCCACGGTATGGGCCGCCTGGGCCCGGGAAGCGAATCGTCCACCCTGCGCGCAGTCGAGATGGTTGGCCGGCGCGATGAGCCGCTTCGCATCCTGGACGTTGGCTGCGGCAACGGCGTGCAGACCCTGCTGCTGACCGAGGCGTGGCCCCGTGCCACGGTAACCGCGGTGGATAACTATCAGCCCTTCCTGGAGACCCTCATGCAGGAAGCAACGCGTCGTGGCTGCGCCGATCGGCTCACCACGGTCTGTTCGTCCATGGACGCTCTGGATTTCCCGGACGGCAGCTTCGACCTGATCTGGTCCGAAGGCGCGATCTACAACATCGGGTTTGAGCGCGGCATCCGCGAGTGGAAGCGTCTTCTGGCGCCCGGCGGCGCCCTGGCCTGCAGTGAAGCGTGCTGGCTGGTAGATGCGGCGTCACCGGATGTGGCCGCGTTCTGGCACGCCGAGTACCCCCAGATCGCCCCGGTCGCGGTGCAGCTGAAGCAGATCGAAGCCGCCGGTTACCGCCGTCACGATCACTTCATCCTGCCCGCCGCCGACTGGCACGCCTACTACGATCCGTTGCAGACGAACATCACGCGCATGCGCGCGGAGTACCCTGCACATTCCCCTGCGCGAGACGTCCTCGACACCCTGCAGCACGAGATTAACTTGTTTCGGGCCCACGAGACCGAGTACAGCTACGCGTTTTACGCGATGTGGGTGTGAGGGGGCTGGTCACGCCCGCCCCAGCGCCCGGGCCAGCTCCTGGATGTGCCGTTCTTCATCCGTAACGGCTTCCACGCTCAACCCGTGGGGCTGCGGCCTCCCGTCGGCATCCACGTGCACAAACGAAACGAAGCCGTCCACCACCTGCCTGTCGTCGGCGGTACACAGGACGGCGTGCGCAACCAGGCTCGTTCGCCCCGCGTGAACCAGCCTACTCGAGAAGCGCACCACATCGCCCCGGTTCACCGGCCTCGAGAAGTGCATGCCGTGGACCTGCACGCAGACGATGTTCTCCGGAGGAACCTGGTGCGCAGCCGCCACAAAGGCCGACTCCACAAACCACTCCGCGCTCCGCCCCGCAAAGAGCGTCCCGTGATGGTTCAGATCCTCGCTTTTCACCAGCCGATACGTATCAAACGACCGAAATCCCGCCTCGCGATCCAGCTTCCCCACAGTGTGCCTCCTCCGGTGTGTCTCAGGGCAAGGGTACCTCACAGCGGCGGGCGAGCGCTACCGCACCTGGTGAGGCGCTCTGGCCCCGATGATCGGTGATAGCGAAAAAAAGCACACACTTTGGAACACTCGCCCCACGTTGCACCGGCACCCGGCATGCCGTATACTCGGGAGCCATGGCACACTTCATGGGAGTTGATCTCGGCGGCACCGTCGTCAAGGCGTCGGTGTTTGACCGGGCGGGGCGGGAGTTGGGAAGCTGCGGCAAACGGACGCGGCTCATCAGCACGACGGCAGGGCAGTCTGAGCGCGACGTGGAAGAGACCCGCGCGCTGACCATGGCGGCGGTTGCCGGAGCGCTGGCCGACGCCGGTGTTACCGGTGGCGACATCGCCGCGGTGGCAACCACCGGGCACGGAAAGGGCGTCTACATCCTCCATGAAGACGGCAGCTTTGGGCGCGGCATCATCTCTACCGATACCCGCAGTCTCGCCGTCTCCAACCGGTTGCTCGCCGATCCGCGGTTTGACACCGAGGTCTACGCGCGCGTGCTGCAGCCGCTCTGGGCAGCGCATACCGCAACCATCCTGGTCTGGCTCAAGGAAAACCTGCCCGAGGAGTACCGGCGGATCCATCGGATCCTTCTCGCCAAGGACCTGCTTCGATACTTCCTCACCGGCGCGGCGGCCACTGAAAAAACCGACATCTCCGGCACCGGGTTCTGGAACAACGTGGAAGGCCGCCTCGATCGCGACGTGCTCGACTTTCTCGGGATCCCCGAGATTGCCGACGCGATCCCCGACGTCTACGACTCCCACGCCGTGGCGGGGAAGGTGAATGCCGAGGTCGCGCGCGCCACCGGCCTGCGCGAAGGAACCCCCGTGGTCGGCGGCCTCTTCGACGTCAACGCCTGCGCCCTCTCCACCGGCCTGCAGGCGCCCGACGAGATGACCGCCGTGGTGGGGACCTGGAGCATCAGCGAGTTTGTCACCCGCGACATCTCCGCCCTGCGCGCCGCCTCCGGCCGTTACGTCATCCAGGCGCACTGCGTGCCGGGTTACTGGATGATCCACGAGGCGAGTCCCACCTCGGCGAGTAACCTCGAGTGGTTCATCGGAGCGATGCTGCCGGATGTGCCGGAGGCTGATCGCTTCACCTACTGCAACGCGGTGGTGGAGCGCACGCCCGAGACCCCGGTGACCTTCTTCCCGTATCTCTTTGGTGACGACATGGGCGCCGGTGCCACCGGTACCCTGTGGGGGCTGCAGGCGGGAACCACCCGAGACCAGATCATCCGCGCGGTCTACGAGGGCGTGGTCTTCCAGCACCTGCGCCACCTCAACCGGCTGCTCACCGTTGCGCCCCGGCCGCGGCAGGTCCGCTTCGCCGGTGGAGCCACGCGCTCCGGCGTCTGGATGCAACTCTTTGCCGACGCCCTCGGCATCCCGGTGAGCGTCTCCCAGGCCACCGAACTCGGCGCCCTGGGAGCGGCCATCTGCGCCGCGGTTGGGGTGGGCGAGTTTGCCTCCTACGAGGATGCCATGGCCGCCATGACCTCAACCGGGCGCACCTACACACCCGACCCGGCCCGCACCGAGGTGCTGCAGCGCGCGCAGAAGCGCTTCGATCAGGCGGTCTCGGCGATGGTGCCGGTCTGGAGGGACCATGTACCGGCTCGCTGATTGTCCCCTCGGCATCTACGAGAAGGCGCTCCCCGCCGGCGAGTGGCCCTCGCTCTTCGCCCACACCCGGGAGCTTGGCTTCGACTTCCTGGAGATGTCGATCGACGAGTCCGACGAACGACTGGCCCGCCTGAAGTGGAGCCCCGCAGAGCGCCGCGCCTTCGACCAGGCGCGCCGCGATGCCGGGGTGCGTATCCCCTCGATCTGCCTCAGCGGCAACCGGCGCTTCCCCCTCGGCAGCAAGAACCCTGAGACCGAAGCCGCGGGGATCGCCCTCATCCGGGACGCCGTGGATTTCGCCGACAATCTCGGAATCCGCATCATCCAGCTCGCCGGGTACGACGTCTACTACGAACCCTCCGACGCAGAGACCCGCAGCCGCTTCCTGCACAATCTCAGAACCGTGGTTCGCTCCGCCGAGGCGAAGGGCGTCATGCTCTCGATGGAGATCATGGACACCAAACTCATGAGCTCCATCTCCCGCTTCCACTGGTACCGTACGCAGATCCCCTCGCCCTGGTTCTCCGTCTACCCCGATCTGGGCAATCTCTCCGCCTGGAACGACAACGCCGCCGAGGAGCTCGACCTCGGTCTCTCGTTGGGTCTCGTTGCCGCCGTCCACCTCAAGGACACCGTCGCCGTCAGCTGCGACAGCCCCGGCCAGTTCCGCGACGTCCCCTTCGGCAGCGGTTGCGCCGACTTCCCCCGCCTGCTTCGGATCCTGCACGCCCACCACTACGGCGGCCCGTTCCTGATCGAAATGTGGAACCGCGGCGAGCCCGACACCCGCGCCGTGGCCGACGCAAAGCGCTGGTTTGATGAGATGATCGGCGCCATCGACGCCGAAAACCGGTAGGAACCCGCAGTGGGGACCGCTCCGGCGTATGAATTTGTGACCCTTTCAAGAAGATTTTGATTGCGTGCTGAAGCAAACGGTGGTATAGTTGCTGTGCACGCGCGTGCACAGCAACTGGCCGGCACAATGTCCGTGCAACAAATAATCCTTGGGGGGCAGAGATGGGACGTCCGATTACGTTATTCACGGGGCAATGGGCTGATCTTTCCATTAAAGAGCTGGCGCCGTTGGCGAAGAAGATGGGCTATGACGGTCTTGAGCTGGCATGCTGGGGTGACCACTTTGAAGTGGAGAAGGCGGTGGCCGACGACGGTTACGTTCGCGAGCGCAAGCAGATCCTGGAGCAGAACGGACTGAAGGTGTTCTGCGTCGGCAACCACCTCGTCGGGCAGGCGGTCTGCGATGAGATCGATGACCGGCACAAGGCGATTCTTCCTCCCTCGGTATGGGGTGACGGCGAACCCGAAGGCGTGCGCCGGCGGGCAGCTGAGTTCATGAAGGACACCGCCCGTGCGGCGGCCAAGCTTGGGGTAAAGGTGGTTTCGGGCTTCACCGGCAGCAGTATCTGGGGAAAGCTCTATTTCTTTCCGCCAACGTCGCCGGCAGTGGTTGACGCAGGGTTCGAAGACTTCGCCAAGCGCTGGATCCCGATTCTGGACGTCTTCCAGCAGGAAGGCGTGAAGTTCGGCCTGGAAGTCCACCCGAGCGAAATCGCGTATGACATCTACACCGCGGAGCGTGCCCTCGAGGCGGTGAATCATCACCCCGCGTTCGGGTTCAACTTCGATCCGAGCCACCTGCAATGGCAGTTCGTGAATCCGGCCAAGTTCGTCGAACGGTTTGGCGATCGCATCTTCCACGTGCACATGAAAGACGCCGCTACCACGTTGGACGGCATTTCGGGAATACTCTCGTCTCATCTGGGCTTTGGTGATGGGCGGCGTGGTTGGGACTTCCGGTCGGTCGGTCGCGGCGATGTCGATTTCCAGGCCATCATCCGGGCGCTTAACCGCGTTGGGTACAGTGGGCCGCTGTCGGTCGAATGGGAGGACTCGGGAATGGACCGTGTCCACGGAGCAACCGAATCGGCCGAGTTCTGCCGCAAGGTCGATTTCAAACCGTCGGCTCAGGCGTTTGACTCGGTGTTCGAGAAATAGGCCGCGGACCCACACAGAGAGCCAAGGAGGAATGGCATGAGTGCAGGAGCAAAGCGACTGAAGCTGGGTATGGTTGGCGGTGGGCGCGACGCGTTTATCGGTGCGGTCCACCGCAATGCGGCGTGGCTCGATGGAACCTTTGAGCTGGTAGCAGGCGCGCTCTCGTCAACACCGGATAAGGCGCGCGCGTCGGGACAGGATCTCGGTCTGCCGGAAGACCGGAACTACGGTACCTGGCAGGAGATGCTGGAGAGCGAGGCGAAGCGTCCGGCGGGGGATCGGATTGACGCGGTTTCCATCGTGACGCCCAATCACATGCACTATCCCGTTGCGAAGGCGGCGGTGGAGGCGGGGTTTCACGTCATCTGTGACAAACCCCTGGTCCATTCCTCTCAGGAGGCGAGCGACCTGGTTGCGGCGGTCAGGAAGGCAGGAAGCGTATTCGCGGTCACCTACAACTACACCGGATATCCCATGGTCAAACAGGCGCGCCATATGGTTCGCAATGGCGACCTGGGAACGATCCGTAAGGTCATCGTTGAGTACAACCAGGACTGGCTGGCAACCAAGCTCGAGGAACAAGGCGCAAAACAGGCAGAATGGCGAACCGATCCGGCACGATCCGGAGTTGCCGGAGCCATCGGGGACATCGGTTCTCATGCGGAGAACCTCGTGGCCACCATCACCGGACTGGAGATCGCCGAGGTGTGCGCGGACGTCACCACGTTTGTGCCCGGCCGCAGACTCGACGACGACGGAAACGTATTGCTGCACTACACCTCGGGAGCGAAGGGCATCCTGTTTGCATCCCAGATTTCTGCCGGTGAAGAGAACGATCTGCGAATCCGCATTTACGGAGAAAAAGCGAGTCTGACCTGGCACCAGGAAAACCCGAACTATCTGCACTTCAAGCCACTCGGCGCGCCGGAGCAGATCCTGAAGCGGGGAAACGGATACCTGTGCGAGGCAGCCAAGCGCGCGACGCGAATCCCGCCCGGGCATCCCGAAGCGTTTCTCGAGGCGTTTGCCAACGTCTACCGTGGCGCCGCGCTGGCCATTCTGGCGGCCGGAGGTCAGGCGCAACGCGACGCGGACGATCTCGATTTCCCAACCGTGGAAGACGGTGCACGGGGCGTACAGTTCATCGAAACGGTGATCAAGAGCGGCGCGAGCAGCCAGAAATGGATCTCATTTGGAGTCTGAAAGACTCCGTGTCGGTCGTGGGGCCCCATCGCACCGAGTGGAACCGATGCGGTCCTTTCCGGTAATGTGGCTGCATGAGTAACAGCAAATCGTCACGAGCGGACGTTGCTCGCGAGGCGGGAGTTGCAGAGTCGACCGTCTCGCGGGCGCTGAATGACTCGCCGTTGATCTCGGATGAGGTGAAAGCTCGGGTCCGATCGGCGGCGGACGAGTTGGGCTACGTATTGAACCGACAGGCGGCGATGTTCGCCCGCAACCGGGCCGGCGCGATCGGTCTGGTGGTGCCGCGGTACGCATCGTTTCCGCCGTTTTCGCGGGCGTATTTCCCGGCGGTGCTCGATGGTGTCGTGGTGGCAGCAGAGGAACGAGGGTATTTTGTGACGATCATTCTCGAACGTGAGAACACCACCGCGGAGATGCTCGCGCAGCTGGTATCGGGACGATCGGTTGACGGCCTGTTGTTCACGGTAACCCCCGCGATGTACGATCGATACGAATACCTGGACGCCGAAGAGATGCCGTTTGTGTTTATCAACAACTACCACGACGGTATGTTCGGGGTGGATTCGCTCCCGGAGCCAGGTATGCGGAAGGCCTTCGCCCGTGCCGCCGAGCTGGGTCACCATCGAATCGGGTACATATCCGGAGATCTTCGGTTCAAGAACGGACAGGACCGGTTGACTGTGTTCCAGAAACTCTGTTCAGAACACGGCATTATCGGCGTCGTTTGTGAAGGCGATTTCTCCCGTACCAGTGGCTACCGGAGCTGTGAAACCCTGCTGCGGGACGATCCGGACATCACCATGATCATGACCGGTTCGGATCGCTCCGCCCTCGGTGTGCTGGCGTACTGCGAAGAGCATGGCATCAGCGTGCCGCATGACATGAGCGTCGTTGGGTACGACGATCTTCACCCCGCTCAGGATGCGTTTCCGCCGTTGTCAACCGTACAGAACCCAATCGAGAAGAGTGGGTGGACGGCTGCCAACATGCTCATTGACGTGGTTGAAGGAATTCGTTCCGAACCAACCACCGTCTGGCTGAACACCGATTACGTTGATCGGCAATCCACTGGTATCGCGCGCGCATCGAAAAAGGAACCGGTGTGATGGCGGGGTCTCCGCTGAGGATCGCCGTGGCAGGAAGCGGCAGCATGGCTCAGTATCACATATCGCGATTCTCAGCCATGCCGGACGTGTCCGTGGTCGGGGTGTATGACCGTTCGCCGGAACGTGCCCGCGCGGCGGCCGAGAAGTGCGGTGTTCCTCAGTGGTTTTCGGACGTCAATCAGATGGTGTCGGCAACCGGGCCGGATGCAGTCACGGTTGCAGTGGCAGACAGCCAGCAGTACTCGGTTGCGCTTTCGGTGTTGCAGAGCAGGGTCCCCGCCTTCATAGAGAAGCCGTTCACCACCGACGTGTTCCAGGCGGATCATCTGGTCCAGCTCCAGGACGAGCTGGCCGTTCCGGTTGTGGTGAACTTCTCCAAGATCAACTACCCGGCCATATGGGGGTTGATTGCAGCGGTGCGAAACGGCGTCTTTGGCACGATCAGAACGGTTGAGTTGAAATACCGGCAGTCGTGGATCGTCAGTACCGTCTGGGGCGAGTGGTGGCAGGATCCCCGCTGGCTGTGGAGGATCAGTTCCAGCCATGGCGGCGGCGGTGCGTTTCGCGACCTCGGGTCTCACCTGCTTTACGTGGCTCTTCAACTCGGCGGCGACATCCGGTCAATCAAAACCGAGGCGAGTATGGTTGCCGACCGGTCGAAAGCGGCTGAGTCCGGGTATTCCTGCGATCTGAATGATCGCTTTGTGTCGCGAGTTTCATTCCAATCGGGTGCCGAAGGAGTTGTCTCCGGCGGCTACGCAGAAAGCGGGTACGTGAATGAAGTATACGCGCGAGTGCAGGGCGAAAAGGGGGCCGGAGAAGTGATCGCCTCCGGAACGAAAGACGTTCTGACGATGGCCCGCGGACCGGTCTCGTCTCGCGGAGCGAGCTCTGCGAGAACGGTCCGGTTTGCCAAGGTGTACTCCACCTACCAGCATTTCGTGGATTGTCTCACCGGCGCTCGACCGTCGCACTCGTTTTCACCGTCCGCGCGAGACGGATTGAGGGTTCAGAAACTGCTGGCTGGGGTGCCGCTGTGATTGCGGCCCGGTTCGTGACCGGTTGACCGGTTCTGTAGATACGAGAATTTCGTAACGGGGGTAATATGGAAAACTTACTTGAGATGAAGGGCATCGCCAAGAGCTTCTTCGGTGTGGAAGTCCTTCACAAAGTGGATTTTGATCTGAACACGGGCGAAGTTGTCGCGCTCTGCGGAGAAAACGGCGCCGGAAAATCTACGCTGATGAAGATTCTGGCGGCCGCCTACGAGCGTGACGAGGGAACGATATCCATCCTGGGGAAAACCATTTCTCACATGACACCGCGAAAAATGCTGCACGAAGGGGTGTCCATGATCCATCAGGAACTCAACCTGCTGGAGGACATGACGGTGGCGCAGAATATCTACCTGACCCGCGAGCCGCTGAACAAGCTTGGTTTTGTTGACTTTCCCAAGATGAACAACAACGCGAAGGCGCTCCTGGATAGACTGGGGCAGACAGACATCAAGCCGACGGCGAAGGTTAATGCGCTCAAGATCGCGCAGAAGCAGATGGTCGAAATCGCCAAGGCGATCTCCTTTGACGCAAAGATCCTCATCATGGATGAGCCCACCGCGGTTCTGACTCAGAAAGAGACCACGATACTCTTCGAGCTGATCAGAAATCTGACGGCGCGAGGAATCGGGATCATCTACGTCACCCACCGACTCAGCGAAGTAAAAACGCTGGCTAATCGCGTCACCGTACTGCGTGACGGCTACCTTGTGGCCACCAGGGATGTCGCGGATGTGTCGGAAGATGATATCGCGGCAATGATGGTTGGCAGGGAAGTGGAACATACCATACCTGATGAGTTTCCCGGCGACACGAACGATGTCGTACTTGAAGCCCGGAACATTACCGGCGATATCCTGAACGACGTGAGTTTCTCCGTGGCGCGGGGGGAGATCCTGGGGTTCAGCGGGCTGGTGGGTGCGGGGCGATCCGAGCTGATGGAAATGATCTTCGGTCTGCGCAAGTTTGAACAGGGCGAAGTGCTGCTGTACGGAAAGCCGGTTACCATCAAACGGGCAAAGGCTGCCATTCATGCGGGGTTGGGATTCGCTACCGAGGACCGCAAGGCCTCAGGTCTGGTGTTGCTGCGAAGTATCGCGGAAAATGCCGATCTGGTCTATCGCATCAAGACCAAGAAGGGCTTCTTTCTGTCGGCGCGAAATGTGAAGGCCAGGACGGAGGACATGATTCGCCGGTTGCGGATCGTGTGCAGAGGTCCGGGTCAGCTCACCAAGAATCTCTCCGGTGGCAATCAGCAGAAGGTTGTTCTGGCCAAGTGGCTGCTGGCGGATTCAGACATCTTCATTGTCGATGAACCCACGAGGGGAATCGACGTGGGGGCGCGGGCCGAGATCTACAACATTCTCAAGGCGCTGACCAAAGAAGGCAAGACCATCATCGTGGTGTCCTCGGACATGACCGAAGTCCTGAGCATCTGCCAGCGGATAATTGTCATGCACGAGGGAAAGATCACCGGAGTGCTCACGGGTGACGAGCGTACCGAGAACGAGATCGTGCAGCACGCAACCAACATCAAGGACAAGAAGGCGGGTTGATCATGAAATTCGGAATGAATTTGTTGCTGTGGACCGGGGAGTTGAACGAGGCGATCGTTCCGGTGCTCGAGTCCCTGAAGACGATGGGCTACGACGGCGTTGAGCTGCCGGTGTTCAATCTGGATCTGGACTATGCCTCGTGGGGACGTCGTCTGGACGATCTGGGGCTGGAGCGGACGGCGGTAACGGTCCGGGGAGTTGACGACAATCCGGCCAGCCCGGATGCCGCGGTGCGGGCGCTGGGCGTTGATCACAACCGCCGCGCACTCGATTGCTGCCGGGCGGTGGGAGCAACGGTTTTGGTTGGGCCGTACCATTCCGC
>SLTF01000107.1 GCA_007130025.1 Spirochaetales bacterium
GCGATCGATCATCCTGCGAGGCGATAACCTGCACGCAGATGAACTCGGACTCGCCCGGGTGCTCACCGCGAGTCCGACCGGGCCGTCGCTTTTTGTCGCGGTGGGGTCGGGCACCATCACCGACATCACGCGGTATGTGAGTTTCCGACTCGGGCAGCCGTTTGTGTCCGTCCCCACCGCATCGTCGGTGGACGGGTTTGCCTCCATTGGATCGCCGCTGGTGATCGAGGGCGTCAAGCGCACGCACGCGGGACAGACGCCGCGCGCCATTTTCGCGGACTCCAAGGTGATCGCGACGGCGCCCGCCATCCTCACCGCCTCGGGGTTCGGGGATCTCCTGGGGAAAATCACCTCCATTGCGGACTGGCGACTGGGGCGCCTGATTCGCGACGAACCGTTTGACGAGGCGATCGCCGCACGGGCGACCGCCGCCGTTGAGCGGTGTGTCGCACAGGTTGACGCCATCGGCTGCCGCGAGCCGCGGGCGGTGGAGACGCTCTTTCACGCCCTGACCGACACAGGGCTCTGCATGATCGAGTTTGGTGAATCACGCCCCGCCTCCGGGGCGGAGCACCACATCTCCCACTTCTGGGAGATGGCGATGTTGCGTCTTGGAATGGCAACCGCGCTGCACGGCATGCAGGTGGGGATCGCCACCGCGATTGTGGCGGAGTTCTACCAGAAGCTGCGCGGTCTGACGGCGGCCGATGTTTCGCGGCTCCTCGCCGAGCGCGTCCCGCTCGGAGAACACGCCCAGGAGGCCGAGATCCGTGCGGCCTACGGCCCACTCGCCGACACCATCATCCGCGACCACGCCGAGTACCTGGAGCTCTCCACCAACGAGCAGACCGTGATCGCCGAACGGATTGTTGAGCGCTGGGATGAGGTGCTTGAGATTGCGCGCACCGTACCCGAGCCCGACTCGGTGAAGTCTCTGCTCCTGAAGGCGGGGGCCCCGGTCGATCCCGCGCTGCTGAATCTTCCGCCGGATCAGTTGGCCGCCGGAATCCGCCGGGCGCACTACCTTCGAAACCGGTTCACGTCGGCAAAGCTGTGTCACATGCTTGGGCTGCTCGATACCGAGTAGTCAGGGGCGCCGACGTCTCCAAGAACTACCAAAAAAAGGCGACCCCATCGGGGCCGCCTTTCGATCTTTCGATCCACTGTCACGATCGTGCTCTCAAGAGCACGATCATGATACGAAGACTCAGTTCGCCGCGGCGAAGGCGGCGGCCTCGCGGCCGGCGATGCGCCCAAAGACGATCAGGTCGGCGAGTGCGTTTCCGCCGAGCCGATTCGATCCGTGGATTCCACCGGTTACCTCACCGGCGGCGTAGAGCCCCGGAATCGGTGAACCGTTGCCGTTCAGCACCTCGGTGGCGACGTTGATCCGAAGGCCGCCCATGGTGTGATGGACACCGGGTCCAACTTCGATTGCGTAGAAGGTGCCCTCATTCAAGGTGCGTGGCATATCCGAGCGGCCGAACTCCGCGTCGGTTCCCGAGGCCACGGCCTGGTTATAGGTGGCCACCGTCTGTGCCAGGACCGCTGCGTCAATTCCAATCTCGCCGGCAAGCAGTTCGATCGTGTCGCCCTGAATCACGATACCCTGCCGGATATAGTTCTCAATCGACCGGAGGCTCTCGCGAACGCTGTGGTCAAAGAGCAGGAATGCAGTGGCTTCCGGTTGCGCCAGAGTCGCCTCGGAGACTACGTCACGGGTGCCAAGTTCGTTGGCAAATCGGCGACCCGTACGGCTTACCAGGATGGCGCCGTTGCCGCGAACGGCTTCGGTGACCATGGTTCCATCCGCGGGAACCACCGTTGGGTGGGTCTGGATCTGCTCCATGTGAATCAGCGATGCACCGGCCGCACTGGCCGTTAGCTCAATGATTGTCCCATTGGCGCCGGGATGGTTGGTGGTGCCAAATCCGCGAAGTTCCGCGTCGTAGCGCGCCACCATGTCGTTATTGGCGCCAAATCCGCCCGCCGCGATGATGACCGCGCCCGCACGAAGCTGTTGCGTACTTCCGTCGCGAACGGTTACTTCAACCCCCACCACACGGCCGTCCTCAATGATCAGATCAGTCACTTCGTTCCACAGGCGAACGTCAACGTTCCGCTCGGTGGCAGCACGCTGCAAGGTGGCGACAAGGTTTGCGCCAACGGGAGATCCGCCGGTTGGTCGATGAGACCGGTTCACGGAGTGTCCACCCAGGCGGCCAACATCGGAGAGATCCGCGCCGTGTTCGATCAGCCACTCTACGGCGCCGGCACTCTGGTCGGAGAGTATCCGAAGCAGTGCCGGATCGTTCATCTCTCGACCGCCGCGAAAGGCGTCGTCATAGAACAGATCGGGTGTATCGGTAATGCCCAGTCCCGCCTGTACGCTGGTGCCTGCGGCGTTGATTCCGCCCGAAGCCCGTAAGGTGTTCCCGCCTACCAGCGGCATCTTCTCGAGCAGTACAACGTTGGCGCCCGCTTCCGCGGCCTCAACCGCTGCGGCCATACCGGCGCCACCGGACCCAATCACGATTACATCGATGGCTTCCGCTTCGGGCGCGGAAGCCGTCTGCCCACCACAGGCAGCAAATAACGAAACCACTGCGACTCCAATCAGAATCGCACGCATCAGACTCTTCATAATCTTCCTCCTCTCGCACGTGTGTGCCGAGATAATAAATATGTTTGGTATCGATATTAAATTACCGAAATACGAATCTTTTGTCAACCCGTTCAGTCAGAAATCTTCGTCTTTCGGGTCTTCGTCGAGGTGGGCACCGATGGGATCATCAAAGGTGGCCCAGAGCGCGGCCCCGCCGGCGATTTCCTCATCGGTCAGGAGACAGCGGGTGAGTTCCGATTCGATTGCCGTGCGGTCCATCTGCATGCCGATGAAGACCAGTTCCTGGCGGCGGTCTCCCCAGGCCTCATCAAACTGGGCACGAATTTGATCGCGGACCTCCGCTTCC
>SLTF01000150.1 GCA_007130025.1 Spirochaetales bacterium
AGGTGCGAACCAATGCCCCGGTGGACCAGCACCTTGTCGCGCTCGCGGTTGAACTGCGCGTTATCGACGCCGGAATGAAAGTCGAAGTAGCTGTTGAACCCGGTGGTACCCATGTCCACGCAGAGCGTCGCCGCGAGCATCAACAGCGCAAGCAGCGGGGAGAACTCTCCGGCGTACCACGCGGCAAAGAGGGTTCCAATCAAAAAGGCCGAGACGCTGACGATCTTGGTGCGGATCTCCACGATCCGGGCGAAGTCGGTAAGGGTCATGGTATGGGTACTCCTCAGAGTCCAATGAGTTCGGCGTAGAGGGCGCGGGCGTGGTTCTCGTCGCGTGCGCCACGGAACATGGCGCGCCCGTCGGCAAAGAGCGTGAGTGACACTTCGCCGGTCTGGAGGCGGACGGTGCGGTCGATGCGTCGTACGGAGCCCGCCGAGCGGAGGGACCGTTCCATCTGGTCGAGGTCGAGCTCGCGCCGCACGGCCGGCGTGATCTGGATCGAGTCGCTGCCGCAGAGCACCCGTACTCGACTGCGCGCGCCACCGTCGAGGTGTTCGAAGTTTCGCCCGCCGCAGACGGGGCATTCGGGATTGCGCGCAACCGGGATTTCCTCCGCGTAGCCCTGCCAGACGTCGACGATCATGCAGCTCGTGCGTGGTGCAGCTCCCACGATGAGTTTCAGCGCCTCGGCCACCTGCAGGTTGGCAACGACGCCGGTGGTTGCACTGAGCACCCCGGCGGTTGCACAGGTTTCGGTGGTCCCCGGCGTGGGCATCTCTCCCATCATGCAGGCGAGGCACGCCGTGGTCCCCGGCACGATGGTCATGGTCATGCCGTAGGAGCCGAGTGCGCCACCGTGGACCCACGGCAGTCCGTGTTTCACGCATGCGTCGTTGATCAGAAATCGCGTCTCGAAGTTGTCGGTGCCGTCCATCACCAGGTCAACGCCGTCGATGAGCCGCTCAATGTTTGAGGCGTCGATGTCTTCGACCAGCGCCTCGATGGTGATCTCGGAGTTGGCGGCGCGCAGGTGCTCGGCGGAGGCAACCGACTTGGGGCGCTCCTCGGCGGCGTCCTGCTCGGTGAAGAGGATCTGGCGGTGCAGATTTGACCGGTCGACAAGGTCGCGGTCGATGAGGCGCAGGTAGCCGACGCCCGCCCTCGCGAGGCCGTTGGCAATTACGCTGCCCAGCGCTCCGGTGCCGAGCACCGCAACCCGGGCGGCGGCGATTCTCCGCTGGCCTTCCTCACCCACGCCGGTGAAGCGAATCTGTCGCGCGTAGCGCTCTTCCATGTCACATTCCTCCGGGGCCGCGGCGCATCCGCTCGGCATCCAGCGCGAGGAGTCCACCGCGCAGGCTCTTCACCCGCGCTGCGCCATTCTCCGAGCGCACCCGGGCCGCCGCGGCAAGGCTCCGCCCGCCGGTCTCGCAGCAGAGCACCACCAGCGGTGCGCTGGGTAACAGATCAACGCGGGCAGGAAGCATGGACGCCGGCACCCGCGGCGCCTCAATCGGCACGCCGAACACTTCCTCTCCGGCTTCGCGTACGTCCACCACGGCGATCGTTCCCCCGCCTTCGCCAGGGGTCCACCCGTCGAGCACGTCGGCCGCGCCAACTTCCAGATCATCGGGTGCCGCACATACCGAAAGCGGCCCCGCGTAGTGCTCGCTCTCGCCCAGTGGCCCCTTCATCGCCCGCGCCACCTGCTCTTCGCGCCGCTGTACTCCGATGGTGGTGGTGCGGCCGCTCGCCAGGTCAAACAGGGTGAGCCGTCCGGAAGCTGACACGGTCTGTTCCAGGATGATGGCGAGCGCCTGCCACGCCATCTGCACGCCCACCAGGCCCGCCACCACTCCCAGCACTCCTGCTTCGCTGCACGACGGCGCCTGAGCATCCGGCGGCGGGGTGGGGCAGAGGCAGCGATACGTTGGGCCCCCGTTCCAGTTGAAGACGCAGTACTGGCCCTCGTAGCGGTGAATGGCGCCGTAGACCACCGGGCGACCGCTTCGAACGGCGGCGTCGTTGACCAGGTAACGGGTGGCGAAGTTGTCGCTGCCGTCAAGGATAACGTCGTAGTTGGCGACGAGGCCGAGGGCGTTCGCCGGGGAGAGCACGGTGGCGTGCGGTTCCACGCGGACCAGCGGGTTGAGGTCGGCGAGCCGCTCGGCGGCGGCCTCCACCTTGAGCCGTCCGAGTGCGGTCTCTCCGTACAGCGGCTGGCGGTGGAGATCGGGGGCTTGCACGCGGTCAAAGTCTACGATACCGACTCGGCCCACGCCCGCTCCGGCAAGGTACTGCAGCGCGGGTGCACCGAGCCCTCCCGCCCCAACCACCAGCACCGACGCGGCGGCGAGTCGCTGCTGCCCTTCGATCCCGACGCCGGGTAGCCGCAGCTGCCGGGCGTAACGGTAACGGGCGTCCGCGGAGAGCGTAGTCGGCCCCGGCGGCTGTACCGCAGAGGCGGGATCATGATCGCTCACCTCAGCCTCCGGCGAAGGGCGGGAGCACGGCGATATCGGCGGCGCTGTCTATGGGTGCGGTGTCGTCGGCAATCTCGTGATCGAGAGCGACGGCGTACTGCATGTCGGACAGTTGGGGTTTGAGCGCGGCAAGGTGACGGCGCAGCGTCTCTACGGTGGCATCGGCGGGAAGGTCGCAGGCGAGTCGGTCGGTCTTGAAGAGCTCTGCGATCATCCCGAACATCTGTACCGTTTTCATCACCGGTATTCTACGGTCACCCCCACGGGGTGTCAACGCGATGACCGTCGTCTGGGTGCGCCGCCGATCGAACGGCGTGGACAGATGGTCGCACGTCGTAGTAGAAGGGAGCACCATGAGCAATCGCGATCACTTTCATTCTTCAGAACCCGCCGGAACACCACCGCGCGGTCTGCACCGGGAGCTTCATGTCCTGATCAGCGCCGTTGGGTTCTTCTCCCGCATTCCCGTTCCCCACTCCATGG
>SLTF01000369.1 GCA_007130025.1 Spirochaetales bacterium
ACGCTGCAGCTGCCCCCGCCAAGCAAGATCATCCAGATTGAAGACATTGCCACCGCTGAAGAGATTCGCACCGCCATCAATTATCGCAAGGTCCAGGGCAGCCACGTGATTCCGGTTCCGTCGATTGAGGTACGCCGCAACTATCCTCGCGCCATGACCGATTCCATCAAGATCCTGCTGAGAAAGGGCGTGGGCTTCTTCCGCCGCCACGACGTCTACGAGAAGGCGGTGGTCCGCCCCGACTTCAGTACCAAGGGCAACATCTCAATATCCGAAGCGGCGCTCAGCCAGATGGTGATGCATTGCGTCTACGAGTACTCCGCGCAGGCCGGCATTCGCAAGGTAGCCGTCAAGAACGAGCCCAAGGGCTACACCTTCGACGTCTACCTCGACGTTCCCTACGGCAGCCAGCTCTCGGGGACCATCCACGGCATGCAGAGCTACATCGTGGAAAACCTGGAGAAGTATACCGGGATCATCGTGCGGCGGGTAAACATCGTGGTTGACGCGGTGAGCGAGCGCCGCTGAATCGCCGATGGTCCGGGATGGGGCCACGGCGTGGTTTGACACCGGTGCGCCCGACGCATACTATGGGTGGAGTTTGGAGGTGACCATGAAACAGATGGTGTCGGTAATCATGCTGCTGTTCGCAACGGCCGCGCTTGGGGCACAGACTCAGCACGAAGTGGTCACCCGCCACTACCGGGTGCTCTCGCAGGTCAGCCAGGAACACGCCGAACAGACCGCCGCGAAACTTGAAGCGATGATTCCGCTCTATAACCGCTATTTTCGCTTCGACCTTTCCACGCTTCCCCGGCCGATGACCGTTCGCATCTTTGCCGATCGTGCGGGGTTCCACGCCTATCTGCTCGACACAATCGGTGAAGATCGCGACGACTTTGTCTACCTGCACTACAGCGACCCGGCACGAAGCGAGCTGGTAGCATTTGCTCTGGAATCACCGCAGTTTGAGCAGATGCTCGCTCATCAGAACTTCATTCAGTTCTTGCGCGCCTTTGTTGCCAATCCTCCCCTCTGGATGCGCGAGGGCTTTGCGGTGTTCTTCGAGCGATCACGCTTTGATCCCGCGTTGCAAACCGTGGTCTATCGCGAGAACCTCGCGTGGCTCGACGCGCTGAAGGCAATTCTCGACGGCAGCTCCGGCGCTGCTCCCCTTCCCCTTGGGGAAATGCTCACCATGGATGTGGAGACCGCACGACGCAACCTCGAGGTCTTCTATCCGCAGGCGTGGGGAATGGTTTCGTTCCTGGTGAACGCGGAGAGTCGCGACATCAACCGGCTGCTCTGGGATGCCATCAACGCGCTGTCACCCGCCGCCTCCCTGCGAGACAACATTAACCGCGTCAACGAACGGGCCTTCTCGTGGATCGACGAGTCGCAGATGGTCGAGAGCTTTCTGGCCTACATTGAGTCGCGGCGCTCCTTCCCCTCTCTGGTAGAGAACGGCATCGACGCCTACGATCGTCGCGACTTTGCGGCCGCCGAGACCGCCTTCATTACCGCGGTCAACATCGACCCCGACAATCACATTCCTCACTACTACCTCGGGCTGATCAACTATGAGCGGGGAAATCACCAGCTGGCCGAACAGTACTTCCGCGAGGCGCTGGAACGCGACGCTCCCGAGGCACTGGTCTTCTACGCCATGGGGGTAAACGCGTTTGCGGCCGGACGGTTTGCGGATGCAACGCGGTTCTTTGAAGAGACCATGAATCGTGATCCACAGCGGTTTACCGATCGAATCAATCAACTGGTCGACCGAATGAATTGACGCGGTGGGCCCGCCGCCTGCGCGTTGGAACAGCGCGCAGGTTTGCCCCGTCTAGATCGAGCCTTCGGCCCGGTACCACTTGCGCCGACGAACCAGAAAAACCAGCGCCTTCTGTACGTCCTTGTTGGCGGGGGTAATGGGCGCGATGACGTGCTTGAGGTCGGAAAAGGCGTCCTGGAACGGAATTCGCTCCATCGCGCCAAACTCGCTTTTCAGATAGAGGTAGTCGCACAGGAAGTAGGCCAGCGCGCGCGAGCGCCGCTGGTCGTCTTCGATCTGCTTCTGGCGATCCAGCGCCTGGAGTCGCTCATGCACCAGGGCAGAGAACGCCTTGTCGCGCATTGCGGCATCCATGCGCGGTACCACGTACTGAAAGAGGCGATAGCGCTGCAGCTCTGCGATGATCGGCGAGGAGTAGCCGGACTGCAGAATCTTGAACAGTTCTTCGGTCATGCGCGACGGCGGACAGCTTGCCAGCAGATCAACCGAACGGCGGATCTGCCGACGAAGCGGACCCACCATGCGAAGCCCTCCGGTTACCGAATACTTCACCGCGCGGATCATGCGTACCGAGTCCTCGGTGAAGATGCGATCGAGCGGAATGAGCGGACGCAGTTTTCGCGCGCGCAGGTCGCGCAGGCCGTCCACGTAATCGAGCAGTACCTGATCGACCGGGCAGTAGAACATGGCGTTCACGGAAAAGTCGCGCCGACGCACGTCTTCCTCGATGGCACCATAGACATTGTTGAACACCTCCGCATTCTCAGAGCGGAAGGTGGAGACCTCAATGATCTTATCGTGAAAGAAGACGTGTACCAGCCGAAAGCGACGACCGATCACCCGACTGTTGCGAAAGAGTTTGCGGATCTGGTTGGGAGAGGCGTCGGTTGCGACGTCGAAGTCTTTGGGTTTCTTGCCGAGAAGCAGATCGCGAACGGCACCGCCGACGATGTAGGCGGTGTACCCCCCACCGCGCAGACGACGGATGATCTTCAGCGCATCTCCGTCAACGTCGGCAACGGGAATTCCGTGCTCTTCTTTTGAGTATACCACCGCCTGTTTGACCGCGGAACCGTTTCTGGCCGTTGTGTATCGTATCCGCATGAAGCTGCACGTTCCTGCTCTGTTATAGCTGCATTCTTCCCGGCCCGTCAAGGAAGGA